>DNGD01000124.1 GCA_003486725.1 Rhodospirillaceae bacterium | reverse complement strand
GATTGAAATACCCGTTAACAAAAGCCAGAGCATAAAAGATCCGATCCCCAAGGCAGGTTGTAAGGTCTATTCTAACACCATAATGGGCGAGGGCTTGTTTCACAAGGCCCGCTTGTCTCTTGCTATTTTGTCGCTAAATCCCTAGTTTTTCTATGAGCACGGGTGCCCACGAGAAACAACCGATGGACAAAAGCTATGACCAACCTTATCGATCGTCGCAAGCCGCCGCAGACACGCTTTTGGATCGGGGTCGGCGTTGCCTTTGTTCTGGTGCTTTGGCTGTTGCGGCCTATGTTGCTGCCCTTCGTCGCGGGCGCGGCGCTGGCTTATTTCCTCAATCCGCTTGTGCAGCACCTTTCCGCATGGCGGATCTCGCGTAATCTTGGCACCGCGCTGGTCTTGCTGGGGTTTCTTCTCTTCGTCTGTTTACTCCTGCTTCTGATCGTGCCGCTGATCCAAAACCAGCTGATGGCCCTGATTGACGCGCTCCCCGGCTATATTCAAAGCATGAAGACACAGCTAATGCCGCGCGTCTATGATTGGGTACACCGCTTATCGCCCGGTGACGTCGAAAAAATCCGCGATGCAGCTGGCGAATACGCCGGCAACGCCGTGGGACTTGCCGGTAATTTTCTAAAGGACGTTGTGACGAAAGGGGTTGCCGTGTTCGACATTCTCACCCTTCTGGTCATCACGCCCGTCGTGGCCTTTTATCTGCTGCGCGATTGGCCCAGGGTTACGCGCAACGTCGATGAACTGGTGCCGCGCGAGCAGCACGGCCTGTTCCGCCGCGCCATCGATGAGATTGATCGCACGCTGTCTGGCTTTCTGCGCGGGCAGGCGTTGGTGTGCCTTTCGCTCGGCATGATCTATGGCATCGGCCTTACGCTCGTTGGGCTGAACTATGGCGCGACCATCGGCATCATTGCGGGCGTGCTGTCGTTTATTCCTTACGTCGGCTCCGGCTTTGGCCTGATCGTCAGTCTGATCTTTGCCTTTATCCAGTTCGATGACATGACCTCTATCGGCCTCGTGCTCGCCGTGTTCTTGGTGGGGCAAACGCTGGAGGGTTATGTGCTGACCCCTAAACTGGTGGGCGACCGCGTTGGCCTGCACCCCGTGTGGATTTTGTTTGCCCTGTTCGCGGGCGGTAGCTTGCTAGGCTTTCTGGGCATTTTGATCGCGGTGCCCGTCGCGGCGATCTTGGGCGTAATCATCCGCTTGGCCATTGGCCGCTATAAAGGCAGTGCCTATTATCACAAAAAAGAGCCGCCTTCACCGCCGCCCCCTCCGGCAAAACCGAAATCATGACCCAGCAATATCACTTCACATTGCCCCAACACGAGGCGATGGGGCTGGAGGATTTTTTGCCGAGCCCGTCCAACGAGGAGGCCGTGCGCTGGTTGCTGCAAACCGCGCCCGCTCAATGGTCCTCGCACGCCTTTGTGCTGTCGGGTGCGGCGGGGTCAGGCAAGACGCATCTACTTTCCATCTGGTCGGCACAACAGGGCGCGCAGCGCGTCACGCTTGGTGATCCGGTGTTGGCCGCGATTGTAAAGGGCAAGACGCCCGCGCCTGCCTTTGCGCTGGATAATGCCGATGCCTGCGCCGGAAATCCCGCGCACGAAGAATGGCTGCAGCATTTTTATAACGCCACGAAGGCCGCGAATTTGCCCGTGTTGTTGACGGCCGAAACGCCGGTCGCACAGTGGGGCCTTACCTTGCGCGATATCGAAACGCGCCTGAAAAGCGGCGCGGCGGCCTCCTTGCTCCCGCCCGATGATGAACTGATGCGCGGCCTTTTGCTCAAGCAGTTTCGCGATCGCCAATTGCTGGTGGAAGCGGGCGTGGTTGATTATCTTGCCGCGCGCTTGGAACGCACGAGCGAGGCGGTGCGGTGCGGCGTGTCCTTGTTGGACGAAGCAGCGCTGGCGGGCGGGCGCAAAATCTCGATTCCCTTCGCACAAAAGATTCTGGACCTGTCAAACTAAGCTGACGCGGCCACGGCGCGACGGCGAGCCAGCAACATGGTGGCCAGCAACAGATCCATCGCAAAACACATGGTGGGATAAAGGCCTGTCACAAAATTGTAAGGCGTCACGGACAGCACCGTAAAAACATTCGTGACGGCAAACAACGCAAACACCTTGGCGCTTTCCTCGTGCGGTCTCAGCCAGCCTTTGCGAAAGGTCGGCACACACCCCAAAAGATCAATGCTTGTCACAAGCACCGCCGCCGTCAAGGGCTCCTTCGTCATGACCCAAATCGGGATGATCGCGAGCGCCGAGAGAAACATGGCCCAATCGCTGCGCGTAATGTTTCGCTCACCATACCTTAGCGCGAGCCCCGTGATGATAAAATTGAGAGCCGCACCTGCCGCCAAAACTAAAGCGCCGATGATCGCCCCGCCCGCAAAAGAAACGGCGGCGGCGATGCTCATCAACAGCGCCCAAACAAGCCATGTGAACACATGCGGCTTGGTGTCACCGCGCAACACCTCGCGGATATAAAGAAGGCCAATGACAAAACCTGTAGAAACGGAAACCCCGCCTGCAATCACGTGATAATCCATCACGCACCCCCTTCGGCTGGGGACAACGCACGGCGACGAATGATGAGCATCAGCACAAGCGCGGCATTCATGATCAGGATCGCCGTGGGATAAAGCCCCGTCACAAGCAAATAGGGCGAAACCGCCAAAACGCTAAGGGATGCGAGCAGGACATGAACGCTGAACGCCTTTAAATTTTCTTCCCATGGTTTATGCCACGCCTTGCGAAAGGTCGGCCCGTACCCAAACGTGTCAATGGCGGTCGCCAACAGAGCGGCGACCAAAGGCTCCTTTGTCACCGCCCAAAGAGGAATGATCGCAAGCGCCGAGAGAAACATGCCCCAATCGCTGCGCGTGATAGCTTTTTCTCCATAACGCAACGCGAGAAGGCTGATGACAAAACACCAAAAACTGCCGTGGCCGATGACGATTGCGCTAGCCGTTGCGCCTTCCGCAAAGGACACCGTCGCAGCGATTCCCATCACGATGGCCCAGACCAGCCACGTAAACAGATGCGGTTTTGTTTTTCGCTTCAGAGTATCACGGATGTATATCACGTTCGCGGAGAGGCTGCACACGAGGGCAATTCCCGCGGCGATGCTGTGATAATCCATCACGCTCCCCGCTTTCGCAAAAGGACGTAATACGCGCCGTCACCACCATGGTGCTGTGCGGCGGTGCGCACGGCCAGCACAAGGCTATCGAACGGCGGCACATCGCACCAGCGCGGCAGATTGGCGCGAAGGACGGATGCGCCATCCGCACCCTTTCCGGTAATCACAAGCAGCATGCGTTTGCCGCGCTTGCTTTGCGTTTCAACATAATCTTTAAACGCCTCATATGCACTGGCTTCTGTTTGACCATGAAGATCGAGCTTGGCCTCGATCACCACATCGCCAAGGCTCATATTGCGCTCTACGCGCAAATCAAGCGGCTCTTTTTTCCACGGACACGAAGGCGGGGCAGGGGGAACATACAAGCATGAAGGGGCCGCAGGGGCAGGAACAAAGGATGGCGCACGGGGCGCGGCCAGAAGCGTTTCCATCTTTTCTTCGGCCGCCCTTTCCTCTGTGGCCGTTTCCTTCTTTTCAGGCGGCGGCTCGATGTTCTTGGATTTAGGAGGCGGTGCTTCTTTCGTCTCCTCTTTTTCGCCAAGCTTCTTCACGCCACGCGCATACATATTCCAGATGTCTTGGTCATCGTCGGCGCTCATGGCCGCCTCACAGCTTTTGGAAACAACACGTAATAGGTGCCGCCTTCCTGCATCTCGCCCGCGCCCGCTTCAGCAACTTCGCCTGCGCCCCAGAACAAATCGCCGCGCACAGCGCC
>DNGD01000093.1 GCA_003486725.1 Rhodospirillaceae bacterium | reverse complement strand
CGTCGGTGGGCTCGGTCGTGTCCATGATTTGCGCCGCCAGTGCGGGGTTCTTTTGCACCAGTTGCTCCAGCTCTGGCAGCAGTGCGCCGGCTGAGTTGGACAGGCCCACGCGGCGGATGGCTTGCAGCACCAGCGCATCGCGAACACAGAGCGTAACGGCACCTCCTACGATAGAGGAGGCAAGGCGCACGGTCGGCTCGGCGATCGTAGCCGCCGAAAGGTATTCGTTGAACGATGTCGCCCAGGTGGGGCGGGCGGTGTTTGCACTCACCTTGCCTTCATAGCGCGCGCGCATGGGGCTGGCGATGCCACAGGCGACCAGCACATGAATGGCGGCGACGACTTCGGCGGGATCCATGCCATAACCGGCGGGGTGCGCCAGAAAATCACCGATGCCCATGGGCAGGGTCGTCATGATCTCGATCAAGCGGGTAAAAAGCGGCGTCTGGAAACTGATGCTGCCGCCCTTTGTCGCAAGGGTGGAGGGGACGCGATCTTTCGCCGTCGTGATGCCAAAGGTGAAGTGCCCGAACAGTTCGGCGGGATCCACCGTCTGTTCAGCGGGACGCTTGACCCAGATGTCGTTGCGGATCAAACGTTGCAACGCAAAGTCCTTGATCGGCTCGTACAAAAGATGCTCGCGGCATTTGCCTAGTGTTTCGTGCGCCGCGTTCGGTGCGGAAAGCTCCAGATAATTCGTGCCGATGTCAGCATCGCCCGCGAAAGAAAAATCGCGCGGTAAGAGGCCTTCCATCGCCGCAAACGCACCTGAGGCGGAGTCCTTGTAATTGCCGCAGCTGTCAAAGAACAAGGTCGGGTTCTTTTCAGCGATCGCCTTGTCAAGCGCGTCACGCGCAATGGGATGATCCGCGAAGTAAAGCGCGCCCAGCGCCTTGATCTCGGTCAGAAAATCCAAGGCTTGCGGGGCCGACATCTCCGGCGCGAATTCCGCGACCAGAAAACGCAAGGCATCGTCGGCACTTTGATAGGCGCGGTAGCGATAGGCCAGCAGGCCGCCCGCCGAAAGATGTTTTTTCGCGAGCGAGAACAAAGCTTCCCGCTCCGTCGGCGAGGGAAGCGCGTCCGTCTGCTCGCAAACCAGATAATCAAGATTTGTGGGCAACAGGTCAGGCGAAGAAACAAAAGTGATATTGCTCACGCCCCGCGTTTGCGCCGCGGTTTTATCGGCGTCTTTAGCAACGGCGAAGAACGTGCCTTGCGGGTTGCTGGCTGCCAGACAAAGCAGCGCGTCAAGATCAAACGCGCCGGTTTGCGCATAGCAAAAATCATCCGATGGCTTTTTGGGCAACACGCTGCGCAAGGCGGCAACATAGCTCAGGCGAACGGGGCTTAAATCAAAAGAAAGGGCTGTGGTATAGGACATTAAGGAGACTCCCTGGTTTTTAAAAATAGAAATCAAAGATAATCAAGAATAGTAAGATTGATTAAGTTTGAGACAGCCGAGTAGGACGCCTGAAGCTGCGCCTGTAGCGTTGTGATCTTAACAGCGACTTCATTCAGGTCAACGCTTTCGATGTTGTCGACCTGATTTTTAAGTGTGATTTCTTTCGCCTGAATCGTTTCCTTGGCTTTGTTCAAGGTCGCGTAGGCGTTGGTCGTATCCGTATGTGTTGCGCGGACATTGCCAAGGCCGGTGCCCAAAAGCTTGTTTGCGGTCGCCATTAGCGTTCCGTAATTGGCCGGATCCTGCGTGGCGGCATAGGCGAAGCGCAGCCCCATGATGACTTGTTGGAAACCATCTTCGTTGCTGGTGACGCCATAGGTCAGTTTTTTCGTCGTATCGATAGACACGCGTTCTCTTACATTGGCTTCGGGAACGAGCGCCGCAGTGTCCAGCGGATCGTAATCCGTATCATAGGAAGGGACGGCATCGCCTGTCGCCAGATATGGATCCACTTCGGTGGGCGGAACGGGCAGCGCCGTAATATCGCCCACAGGCGCCTGACCGTAACGGCTTCCCGAAAAGATAAAACGATCACCAACTTTCTGGTTAAGGGAATAGGATACCTGATCCATCAGTCCCTGAATCTGGCTGGCCAGCGCCGCGTTCGTGCCGACGTTATAGTTGGTGGAGGCCGCGATGGAGGAAAGAGCCTGCGACGCGGCGTCTTCGACGCCTTCCATGGACAAATTGTAGACTTCCATGCGCGGCGCAATGGTGTTGATCACGTTCAGAAAACCGGCTTGCTGGTCGAGCTCGCTGTTGAAGTTCAGCAGTTTTTGCGCGCTGGCGGACGAGTAGTCCGTCAGGTTGGTCGAGTATTTTCCCGTCGTCAGCTGTTCCGACAATTTGGACAGCAACACCATCCCCGAGGTCAGGTTCTTGCTGCTGGAGAGGCTGAGCCCCATGGTGCTGATGCTGTCGACCATAACAATATTCCTTTAAAGGAGCTGCTCAAGCTTTATGAAAAGATCCTGCACGACGGACATCACGTGCGCCGAGGCCGCGTAAGAGTTTTGGAGCGTCGTCAGATTGACAAGCTCGTTATCGACATTGACGCCCGTCTCGTTGGAATAACGTTCTTCAAGATAGGAGCGAGCGTTCTCGGCTGTCGTCTTCAGCGTTGCCACATTGTTGGCGGCCTGCTGAAAGGAGGTGAGGCTTGCGCTGATAACGGACACATAGCTGGTGTTGGCGAGCGCCAACCCGTCGCTGCCGAACGCGCGCGTCGCATCAAGCAGGGCGTCCGTAACGCCGATGGCCGCCGCTGTTTTGACGGTTGCCGTGCCGTCAAGTAACGCGGCGTTGACGGCAAAGGTTGTGCGGTTTGTGCCGACAAAAAAGTCGGTTGAAAGCTCGCCGGGCAACACGGGAATAATATCGCTGTACCCACCGGCCAACTGAAGGGGCGGCGCGGTCGGAAGAGTCAGTGTGGTGGGGTCAAGATTGCCCGTTCCGTTGACGGCTGTGGTGACGAGAGCGGAAGGGGCGCCAGCGATGGCGGCGGAAAGATTGGTCCATAACTCGTTCGCGCCGGGCACAAGGCCATTCGACAAATTGCTATAGGTTTCCGTGACCGTGCCGTTGGTGATGGTAACTTCGTAATTGCCGACATTGACCAGATCATCCGCGACAGTGACGGTGATGGTGTTTCCGGCGGGGCCAGTCGCGGCGGCCGTAAAAGTCAGCGCATCCGCCAGACCGATTGTGGCGGCGGCGACGTCATCCGGCGCGTTATAGGCAGCGGCAAAGGTATCTTGCGTCGATGTGGCTGACGTCACGGTGTTGGTAAACATGCCGACGATCATGTCCAGCTGGCTGCGCAGTTTCTGGATGACGCTGGTACCGGGGGCGGTGCTGATGGGTGTGGTCGTTGCGCGGAAATTAACGAGCGCGTCGAGGCTTCCGCCGGCGAGCGCGGTGTTGAGGGAAAGGCCGGGGTTGGAGACCGAGGAAACCGTTGTGCCGTCATAGGAGAATTCGCGCGCCGAGCTTCCGTCAACAAGTTGATAGCCTGTCGATGTGTAAAGGGCGATTTGACCGAAACTGCGGGTTAGAACCGTGACGCCCGTGATTTCAGACACTTTCAAGACAAGCTGGTCGCGTTGATCCTGAAGATCGCCGGAAGACAGGTTGGAGTTGATCGCTTGCGATATCTTCTGGTTTATGTCCCTGATTTGTTCAAGGTAGCCGTTCAAATCCACAAGCGTCGCGTTAATTTCGCCTGTGCATTGACGGTCCAGCGCTTCGACCTCTGTTGAAATGCGGCGCACTTCATCGACGAACGTCGTTGCGTCCTGCACAACCTGACGCTTGGCGACCAGACTTTCCGGCGAGGCGGCCAGCTCCTTCCACGCGTTGACAAAGTTGGTCAAGGTTGTGGCCAGCGTTGGATTGTCGCTGCTGCTGGTGCCCAGAATATCCTGCACCTGTTGCAGATAGTTATTCTGCGTGGCGCGCAGGCCTGCATCCGACGTTGCGGTGGTCAGGGTTGTGTAAAGCGCCGCGTTTTCGGCGCGGGAAAACCCGATGACTTGCGTGCCGCCGCCAACAGACCCCAGCGTCGCCGGGGACAGAATGGCGCGTTTGGTCGAGTAGCCTTCGGTTGCCGCGTTCGAGATATTGCTGGCCGTCAGCTCCAACTGCGTGGACGTGGCCTGAATACCCGAAAGCGAAATCGTGAGGGCGGATGCCAAAGACATACGGTGTTATCCTTTACAAAAACCGACAGTACGTTACCGGATGATATTGATGGCTTCCTGCATCATATTGTTGGTCGTCGTGATGGTTTTGGCGTTGGCTGAATATACCTGCTGCGCTTGGATCAGCTTGGTGAATTCATCCGCGATATCGACGTTCGAGCCTTCCAGCGCGTTTCCGATTACCGTGCCCGCGCCGTTGGTGCCGGGCGCGCTGTAACGTGCCGACCCCGACGCCAGCGTCTGCTCATACGCGCCACCGGTGACGCGTTGCAGCTTGTCTTGCGCAAAGAATTGAACGACGGGGATCTGCGCGATGGTTCGCGTGCGTCCGTTATCGTAGTTCAGCGCGACATAGCCGTTGGAGTCAATCGACAGACTTTGGAACGAGCCGCGAGGAATACCATTTTGATCGAAGGTTGTCACCGAAACGGTCGTGTCATCGAACTGCGTCACGCCTTTGGATTTGTCATAGGTGCCAAAGTTAATCGTAATGGGTTGTGCGCCTGCGCCAGCAAAGGCGAGATTGAGGCTGATCTGTGCCTTGTTTTCAGGAGCAGCCGAATTGTTGACAACCGTATAAACTTCGGCGTTCGAGCCGCCAGCAAAATCATAGGCAGTGGGCAAGGTGAGGGTTGTAGGATCCAGATTGCCGGTTCCGTTCACGGCCGACGTGACAAGCGTCGACGGCCCCGCCGCGATAGCCGTATTCAGATTTCCCCAAAGCGCATTGGCGGGCGCATTGTTGATGTCGGTATAGGTTTCCGTCGTCGTTCCGTCGGTAATGGTCACCGTGTAAAGCCCAGCCCCCGATCCGGCGGCGATGGTCATATCAATATTGTTTCCGGCCGCACCGATCGCTGCCGCCGTTAACGTTACGCCGTTCGTGATCGCGAGCGTAGAAGCGGCGGCGGGTGTTGCCGTGCCGATTGACGCAATAGTACCCGAGTTTGTTGTATTGTTGAAGTTGAAGGGAACCGTGACGTCATAATCGGAATAGGTGGGGGGAGTGCCGCCGTCTGAAACGCTATCGGGAACGACCATATGGAGGTTCCATGTGCTGGTGCCCGTTTTTGTCCAGGTAAAGGTCATGTCGTGCGAGCCACCCAGAGAGTCATAGACCTGAATGGTGGAAGGTGAGGAGACAAAGTTGATATCTTCGCTTGATGGCAAGTTGGCCGCGTAATCTACGGCGGACGTGCCAACCGGGTTATCAAGAAGGTCTGACAAGCGAATGGGATCCGAAGACGATGTGTCGACGACGCCCGTCAAATCAACGGCGTAACCCGTCAGATAATATCCCCCGCCGTTGACAAGATAACCACTCTTGTCGAGGTTGAAATCGCCCGACCGTGTAAAGTACGTCGTATTGCCGAACGTCGTGGTGCCATTCGCGCCAACCACAGCGGGGCGCACAGGGAAGAAGCCTTGACCGGAAATCGCCAGCGCGGTTGCGTTGGAGGATTGAACAAGGTTGCCTTGTTCGCTGTTGGTGTAATAAGGCGTGGCGCGCACACCACCTGGATCGTTCGCGAATTGGTTGGATTGGGTGACCAGCGATTCAAAGCGCGTTTCAATGGCTTTAAAACCCGTCGTCTGCGAGTTGGCAAGATTATCAGAAATGTTGCCGATGGAAGCGGACTGGGCGGTAAGACCGCCGACGGCGACCTGCATAGCTGCGTAAAGGGACATGAAACACCTCAATCGTTGATAACGGCGCCGGCGACATGCCAACGCAAAGAACTCAAGGGCAGTAAGAGCAAGAGCCATGCCAAACGACAAATCGTTGATATTCAACTGGTTGCACGGCGCAGCGGCGGGTTCTTCTTGCCTGCGGCTAGGCATTTCTTGCCCGCGCACTAGACACGTCTTGACAGGGGGAGGGGAACCAAAGTAGAACAAAGCATTCCCGTTTTGTTCTCTTGCCCCTTCTTGTTTGGAGCCGCCCCAATGTTGACGCGTAAACAAAAAGAATTGTTGTTTTTGATCCGCGATCGTTTGGCGGGCGATGGTGTGCCACCCTCGTTTGACGAGATGAAGGACGCGCTAGGGCTTCGCTCGAAATCCGGTATTCACCGGCTGATTACAGGCCTTGAGGAACGCGGCTTTATCCGTCGTTTGCCGCATCGCGCTCGCGCACTGGAAATCCTGCGCCTGCCGGAAGGCGGCGATACCAAGATCGCGAAAGGCGCACGTAAAATCCGCACCGCCGTCGAACAAGCCGCCGAGGCGGCCTCCTCGCTTCTCTCTCTTCCTTTGTATGGGCGCATCGCGGCGGGCACGCCGATCGAGGCGATCAGCGACGTGCAAAATCACTTGGAAATCCCGCCCTCTTTATTGGCCAATATCAAAGGCAAAGTGGGCGGCGAGCATTATGCGCTGGAAGTTGCGGGTGACTCGATGATCGAGGCCGGCATCATGGATGGCGATCATGTGATTATCCGCCGCTCTCCCACCGCCGATAATGGCGCGATTGTCGTTGCGCTGGTGGATGGGCAGGAAGCAACCCTTAAGTACTTGGAAAAGCGCAAAGAGGGCATCGCCCTCGTGCCCGCCAATGCCCGCTATGAAACCCGCCTGCTCGAGCCCTCCCGCGTTACGGTGCAGGGGACGCTTGTGGGGCTTGTCCGTAAATACTGACGCCAAAATGCCTAAAAAATAGGCAGAACCGCCCCCAAATATACGCTTTTTCCGTATACGCTTTGCGATTTTCTATACGCTTTTACCGTATATCCTAGCGTCGCTTTTGTGGTGAAAAGTGACCATAAACGCGCGTTTTGGGAGGGTAAAAATGCCCCGAGCGGGAAGACGAGGGGGAGGTTTTGATTCCTAATCTCCAACCTCAACCTCTAACCTTCAAATCCCAACCTCTAACTTCTAATCCCTGTCTTCTGTTTTCCATCCCACAGACCAGGGGCGCAGGCCTTGTGCTTGGCGCACGGCGGTGATGAGGGGCGGGGCGTTTGGTGTGAGGGTGATCGTGTGGGCACCGCCTTTGTCCAGCGCGGCGCGGTCGATCATGATGGTGTTCGGGCAGGGCGGCATCGGGATAAACGCGACGGTGATGGTTGTGGTGGGGCAGGTGGGCGGCGGTTCTCGTGTTGAAGTGTTCTCCATTTTATTTTTTGGTTCCCAGTCGTTCTCCCCCCTCCCTTGCTCCTGCCGCTGAAGCGGCAGTCGCTTTCCCTCCCCGTGAGGGGGAGGGATAAGGACATCGTCGCTGGTCTTTTCTTTCTCCATCTTGGGGGGCATCAGGAACATGATCGAAACATTTCCTTTTTCGTAAAGGCATTTGTCCCCATCACAGAATAAATCCTTGTCATAGTCGGGAAGTTTTCGTGCGCTGTAATAGGCGACAGCCGGATTGCCGCTTTGCTGCCGCCACTGCGCGATCGTAAAGTTCTCATCGCGCTTGCCATAGGCTGCCATCGTGCCGTCTGATAAATGCACCGCCCACACAGGTGCATCAGCATCAATAAAAACATCAGGGGTGGTAACGGTCAGCGGATAGAAAAATGTGAGCGCGATAGGCAGTAGCCCCGCATAGCGCCAGCGCCCCTGCCACAAACATAGCCAAAAACCGCCTACCAGAAATGTGAACAGCGCCCACGCCGGAAGCGGCGGCAGATAGAGTTGCGCAAAGGGCCATGCGGCGACGGCGCGCGCCAGATCAATGATGATTCCGACGCCCCATCCCGCGCCATCCAGTGCCCACGCGGTGGCTCCGAACGGGGCACCGATATAGGTGAGCAGCAGGCACGGCATCACCCACAACGTCGTAAGCGGAATGGCCAGCATATTGGCTATCACGCCATAAAAGTTGAAGGTCTGGAAATGGAAAATCGTGAAGGGTGTCGTCGCCCCCGTCGCGATCAGCGAGGTGAGGATAATGTCTTTGAGGTAATGGAAGCAGCGACGAAAGCCAAAGGGAAGGTGCTGTTCACGTTGCGTGCCCTGCGTGTGAACGGAGATGGTCGGGTCTTGCAGAAAACCGAGCGTGGCATCGAGGCGTTTTTCATACGCCGCGACCATGGCCAGCACCGCCGCGAAGGACATCTGGAAACTTGCCCCCATCACGGCGCTGGGCGTTGTCAGCATAATGGCGAGGGCGGCGAGCGCCACAAGCCGCAGGCTCATAGACTTGCGATCCATCATGATGGCGAACATCACAAGGCCCGTCATCAGCGCCGAACGCACGGTGGGCGCATCCGCGCCGACGAGCAGCGTATAGAGGCTCGTCGCGATAATGGCCGTGGCCGCCGCCCACTTCTTGATGGAGAAACGTAAGGCAATCCACGGAAACAGCGCGAGGAGAAAACGAAGCGGCACATAAACCAGCAGCGCCATCATGCTGACATGCACGCCCGAAATGGAAAGGAGATGCGACAGGCCGGAGGCGCGCATCGCCTGCATCGTGTCATCGTCTATCGCCGTTTGCGATCCGGAAAGCAGCGCGGCGGTCATGGCTTTTTCTTCAGGATTTTGTATTTGTGCAAAAGTCATCAGCGTCAAAGCGCGGCGCGCTTTTTCAAACAGCAAATGAAACCCGTCCCAAAAGAAACGGGTGGGATAACGTGCCTCGCGCTCGCGTAGCTCGACATAAGACAGACCCGTCGCGCCGATCTGTTTGAAGAAGGCTTGTCGCCGGAAATCATAGCCGCCCGGCAGCGCCGGATCGGCGGGCGGCCACAGCGGACCCCAGATATTCACGCGGGCCCCGCTTTCGGGAAGATCTTCAAACGGCGTGCGGACTTTGACGCGGATCAGCTTGGGGCGCTCTTCGCGTGGCATATCCTTGATCCATGGGGATTTGAGCGTCAAGCGCGATCCTTCCGGCATCGCCTCGGCGCGGATCAGGGTGCCGATGACGGAAACTGGTTCTGTCGGCGCGGCGAGCAGGGGGCTTTTGATCAGGCTGGTCTCAAGCTGCGCCGCATTAAAGCCGAGCGCGAAAGCGAGAAGCGCGGCCAGAAGAGGCTGGGCGGTCAGGTGGCGTCTCGCGGCAAAGGTGAGGATGGCAAGGAGTGGTGAGGCGGCGAACCAAGCGGCAGAAGGCTCAAAAGGCAGGGCGAAATAGGCAGCGATCCCGCCCGCCATCATCACAGGAAGCCACAGAAACCAGCGCTCGCGCTCATCAAGAAAGGAAGGAAGGGGGTTCACAAAACAGGCCGGAAGGGTTAGAGGATAAGGACGAGCCCCTAATATAACCACTTACTTTACGGTTGTCTTTATCATGTCTGTTGTTGTTCGTTTTGCGCCGTCGCCTACGGGTTTCCTTCATATCGGGGGGGCGCGTACGGCTCTGTTCAATTGGCTTTATGCCCGCCACACCGGCGGTAAGTTTTTGATGCGCGTGGAAGACACCGACCGCGAACGCTCGACGCCTGAGTCTGTCGAGACGATTCTGGAAGGTATGACATGGCTGGGCTTTGATTGGGACAATAACGATCCCTCGATCAACAACGGGAAGCATTATTACTCGCAGTACGATATGCGCGC
>DNGD01000161.1 GCA_003486725.1 Rhodospirillaceae bacterium | reverse complement strand
AGGAACGCTCCCCGCATGATCGCCGATCGGTGCGCGTGAAGCTGTCTGAAAAGGGGTTGGCGTTGCATAAGCAGCTCAGCGACTATTTTGAAAAACAGGTTGGCATGCTGGATGATGCCGGTCTGGATCATGAAGAGATCAACAAGACGATCGGCCTGCTCCGTAAGGTCGAGCGTTTCTGGACATCGATTATCAACTTCAACCGCGGCGCTTAATGCTCGTTTCGTTTGAACATGTTTCTTTGCGCTACCCGTGCGGCCGCACGGTGCTCAACGACATCAACCTTGCGTTGATGCCGGGGCTTTTCTATTTCCTGACGGGTGCGAGCGGCGCGGGCAAATCGTCGCTGCTGCGCCTGATCTATCAAATGGAAAAACCGACCGAGGGGCGCGTGACGTTGTTCGATCGCGACACGTCGCAGCTTTACCGCCATGAATATCCCGCGCTGCGCCGCCGCCTTGGCATCGTGTTTCAGGATTTCCGTCTGGTGCCGCATCTCTCGGCGCTGGAAAACGCCGCGCTGCCGCTGCGTCTTGCGGGTGCCGAGCGTCTGGATGTCGAGCAACATGTGACCGAGCTTTTGAACTGGGTGGGACTTGGCGATCGCCTTCATGCGCTGCCGTCCGAGCTTTCCGGCGGCGAGCAGCAACGTGTGTCGATTGCGCGCGCCATCGTGAACAAGCCGCGCCTTTTGCTGGCTGATGAGCCGACGGGCAATGTCGATGACGAGGCGTCCAAGAAACTGATGCATCTTTTTTTAGAGCTGAACAAAATGGGCACGACGGTAATTTTTGCCACGCACCAAAAGGATCTCGTTCAGCAATATGCCAAGCCCGTCTTGCGGTTGAAAAATGGCCGCTTGGTTTCCTCGATGGATGAGGCCGCCTGATGGGAATGCCGTCCAACCTATTTAACACGGCGTTCAAGCAACAACGCCTTGGCCTGATGTTCAGCATTATTCTGGTGATACTCGTTTATCTGGGGACGCTGGCGATGGCGGCGCAGGCGGTTCTGGCGCGCACCGCGCTGACATGGGGCTATGATCTGCAAAGCCGCGTGACCATCGAGATTCCGTTTGTGGATGATGAAGACGCGACGCAAAAACAAGACAAGCGCGAGCGTCTTTTACAATTGCTTCGTGCGATGCCGCAGGTCGATACGGTCGAGCCGATCGACGAAGCCAAAACGCAAGGGCTTCTCAGCCAGTGGATTGATGACGCCTCGCTTCTTCAAGCCTTGCCGCTTCCCCAATTGATCGACGTGACGTTCAAGGTGGGCGCGACTCTCGCGCCCGCCGAATTGCAACGCACCTTGGCGTCGCATAATCGCGATCTTCGCGTGTACGGCCATGCGGACTGGATGGACAAGTTGCTGGGTTTCCTGACGGGTCTTGGTGTGATCGCCACCTTGATGCTGTTCTTGACGGGCTTTGCGGTTGTCACGGTCATTTCGGCGATTTGCCGCGCGGCGCTGGCGGTGCAACATGACACGATCGAATTGCTGCACTTTATGGGCGCGCCCGATCACGCGATTGCGCGGCAATTTCAAAAGCATATTCAGCGGCTGGCCTTTCCGGCCGCGCTGATCGGCTTCGCTTTGGCCGCGCTGACGGTCGCGATTTTGGTCTTTTTGTTAAGTTCCCTTGGTGGATTATCCTTGATCGCGCCGCTGTCATGGGTCACGTTAGGGAGCGTTACGGCTCTCATTCCCTTGGGAGCGATTGGCTTGTCTATTATCACGGCGCGTCAATCGTTGTTGAGGCTTCTTCGTCGGCTTGGATGATGCTTGGGATTAAAAAAACACTTTTTCTTCTTCTTGTCTGTCTTGCGGTCGCAAGCTGGGGCATCGGCTTTTTGTCGTTTGTGCAGACGGTCGGGAATTATCGCCAGCCGGTCATTAGCGCCGCTCTTGCGCCGACACAAGCCATCGTCGTGCTGACGGGCGGCAGTGAGCGCGTGACCGCCGGCCTTGATCTTCTCAAAGAGGGAAGGGGAGTCAAACTCTTGATCTCTGGCGTTCACGCCGGTGTCAGGAACTCGGAGATTCTGCCGATCAACAGCGTGCCACCGGAGTTGCAGGAATGCTGTCTGGTTCTGGGGCGCGTGGCGACCAACACGCGCGGCAACGCAGCCGAGGCGCAGGCCTTTATGGAACAATACCACTATGACACGATGAGGCTGGTCACGGCGAATTACCACATGCCGCGCAGCCTGTTGTTGTTCCAAAGCGCGATGCCCGATAAACGTATCACGCCGTTTCCCGTACAGCCCGATATCGTCAATCTGGATTCATGGTGGCGGTGGCCGGGGACGTTCAGCCTTCTCTTGCTGGAATATCACAAATACCTGTTCGTCAAGTTAAGCCTGATGCTTGGAGCCTATTAATGGAAAAGATCGAACTTTGGGTGCGCTCGATCCTGTTTAATCTTGTTTTTCTGTTTTGGGTGACGGTGCCGACGATCCTGTTCGTGTGGATTGTCCTGCTTCCTCAAAGCAAGGTGGTGAAGGTCATCCGCTATTGGCAGGCGACGTTCGCGTGGCTGGCCAAGACCATCGCGGGGATCGATTACGTCATCACCGGATGGAAACACGTGCCGCACGGTGCGTGCATCATCGCCGCCAAGCATCAATCGGCGTGGGAGACTTGCGTGCTGAACGTGCTGTTCCATGATCCTGCCATCGTCTTGAAAAAAGAGCTGACCTATATTCCCGTGTGGGGATGGTTTGCCAAAGCTTCCGGCCTTATTCCGATTGACCGCAAGGGCGGCGCGAAGTCGCTGCTGATTATGAAAAAGGCCGCGAGCGATGCCATCAAAGCGGGGCGCAAGATTGTGATCTTCCCGCAAGGCACGCGCGTGAAGCCGCACACGCACAAGCCCTATAAGGTCGGGGTCGCCGCGATGTATCAGGATTTGAAGTTGCCCGTCGTCCCAATGGCGTTGAACTCTGGTTTATTCTGGCCGAAAGGCGCGTTCCTGAAGAAGAAGGGGATCGTGACGATCGAGTTCTTGCCGGCTATTCCCCCCGGTCTTACGCGCTCGGCGCTGATGCGCAAATTGGAAGAGCAGCTGGAGACGGCTAGTGACCGCTTGGCAAGGGAGGCGATCTCATGTGCAGCCAAGAAGAAATAGAAGCGGCGTTTCATCGGTATGGACCGCAGATCGTCGAGCGTATTATTCGCGAAGGCGAGAGTTTGGATCGACAATTGAGCGGAGCTGTTCCGGCGCGCAAGAAAAGGGGTCGCAAGAGCCGCTATGAAGCCTCTTTGGGCGGCAAGAAGACCTGAGGCGCGCTGAAAAATTAACGCCAATACGAAGAACAGCCGGAGACGCCCAGCAATAGGCTGGCCAAAAAGCATGGTTAATCCGTGGTTTTAATAACCGTAAACGGGTCATTGTGGCACCGTTTTGCCTGAAACTATATATTTTTGCTTCCACTCATGCGACGCCAACGCTTATGTTGCGTCTAGAGAAGAGAGTTTTTTTTGTTTTAATGGTTTAACGAGAATCCCGATGAATATGCCCATCACTGTAGTGCGCAACGACCTTGCCGATGTCGTGCCGGTTTTTCTTGACGGTCACTACAGTGCCGATCCTTTGAGCGCTGATGAAGAGAAGACGCTGTTTCTGGAGCGCCTGAAAATGCAGGAGCAGAAGCTGGGCGCGGTCCTTAAAATTCCATCCGCGCTGAAGCTGATCAGAAATCATTATCATCGTTTGACCACACAAAAGCAGAGTAAAGCGTTGTTCGTCGTTCGCGGCGAAACGAACGCCCTCAACGGGTTTTCCCAAAAGGCGAAGAAGAACAGAAAAGTTCAGGTGGAGCATGCCTGTTTAATCGTCGATCTTTGCGATCATCTGTTGGTGCTTCAAGATCGGGCTTATAAGTCAACAGGTTCTACGCTTGAGGAAAATGTTGCCCAAACGGACGCGCCCCGACGCTTTTTGTTGGAAACGATGGTGGGTGCTTATCCGTTCCGTTCCTTCTGGGATAAAATGTCAGAGCACATGGATTCTGTCGGGGGAAATACAGGAAAGTACAATTCCGCATTGCGACCCGATTTTGATCTCGCGGCACTTGATTTTTATGCGGCTGCCAAAAGAGAAAAACAAATTGAACATACGGTAGCCCAGTCTAATACGCGGTGGGTTTACGAGCAGTTGCAGACAGTAAGCAAAGATCCTGCCATTCAGTCCGGATTTCTTTCGGATGGCATGGA
>DNGD01000091.1 GCA_003486725.1 Rhodospirillaceae bacterium | reverse complement strand
GCGCGTCTTCGCCGTCAATGGTGACAAGCGGAATATCACGCAGATCCGTGCGTCCCGTGAGCGCCACAGGCTTGGCCGCCTCGGCCTCGTCAATCGCGTCTTGCGGAAACTCGACGGGGATATCGTTCGCCTGAATGGCGATAAGGCTCACCATCTTTGGATCGTCGGGACTGCCGAGTGATCCTACAATTTCCACTTCCTGCTTTCCGGCCTTGGTATTGGGCAGAAGCTTTGCGGCGACGAGTTCGCCCGCCATGCTCTTGGCCTTGTCGGGATTGCGCAGGATGTAGGTTGTCTTGTCCTTGCGGTTGGTCGTTTCAAGACTCCAGCCGAACTTGGTCTTGGTCACGACACCAACAATGCGCACGGGCGCAAGGCGCGTTGATTTTACGGCGGGCTCTTCAACTTTTTCGACAGGTTTTTTTGATAATTGCCCAAAGCTGCGCTTTGGTTTTTTTCCATTCCTGAAATCAGCGCGAATTTTGCGTGTAGATTTTTCTTTATTTTTGACTTTCAATTTTTTTCCTTTGGTATAGGTGCGCTTCAGCTGGTCATGCCTTGACGCGTGAAGTGGGCGTGCGCTTGGCCTTGGGCTTGGCTTGTGCAGCGGTCTTACGTTTTGACAACACAGAAGAACTGTGTGCCGTTGCCGTTCTTCTTGCTGGCGCTTTGGTTGCAGCGCGTGTCACACTTAGGCGCATACCAAGAGCACTAAACACACGAAGAATGGTATTAAGCGCGGGATTGCCATCGGGACTAAGCGCCTTATAAAGGCTTTCGCGCGAGAGGTTAGCATCTTTGGCGACTTGTGTCATTCCACGTGCACGCGCAACAACGCCGAGGGCGTGAGCAACATAAGCGGGATCATTATCCAAAAGCGCGTCTTCAAGGAACGACTGAATCATTTCCTCGCTATCAAGAAAATCGGCTGTATCATAAGGGGTAATTTTTACTGTCATAATATTTGCTCCCATGCTTCCTTTGCCAATTTCTTGGCTTTTTGGATGTCCCAATCTTGCGTTCCTTTATCTCCACCACAGAGGAGGATAACTACAACGCCACGACGCTGTGTAAAGTAAACTCTGTAACCCGGGCCGTAGTGAATGCGCAGTTCGCTCACACCTTGGCCAACTGGTGTGGCATCGCCAAGATTTCCAATCTCAACGCGGGCTAATCGCTTAACGATTTTATCCTTGGCGTTAAAGTCCCGAAGTTCTTTAAACCATTTCAGATACTCGGTTGTTTTATAAATGATCATGAATTGTATCCCATAGGCTACAGTTTGTCAAGCGCTTTTGGCGGGTGTTCGGCCACGATAGTTTTTAGGAAAAAACTCCTTTCCCGCAAGCCACAGAAAAAGGTCAATGTCTTTCAAAGAAAATGAGGTCAGGCCGTAGAAGGTTCTGAATTTTCTTACCATTTCGACAAAACGCCCATAGTCTTTAAAATCCTCGCGATGAAAGCTCCCGAAACCATCGCGCTTTTCATAAGCAGAAAGCATCTTTTCGACATACGAGTCATAAATCGGGTAGGTTGATGGCATATGGTGACTGCAGTATTTCGATGCGAATGAATAAAAGTTGATCGCGCGACCATTTACGCAAACTTTGGCAATATCGTTAACCAGCCCGAATTCCTGAGAGTCTAGGCGTTCATCCACCTTTTGCGAGTGAATGTGTTTTGCTACGGCGTAAACATTGAAGATGTTGGTGCTGTAAAAATCGTTTAATGCGCTGACTTTGAGAAGAATGTGTTCAATTGAATCATTTTTTGGACAAAACTGTTTAAACAGAAGGTTTAAGGATCTTTCCTGAAATTGGTAATTCTCCAATTTCTCAAACTGGCCAAGGTACTTTTCAACTAAGGAAGGACTGGGAATAGGAAGAGTCGGAGTTTTTCCACGTTTCTTAGAGGGCAAGGGAAGGCGATTCATTTTATCTAGTTCGTTGAACGTTGGCTCGCTCTGAGACGATTGAATGGAATGTTGATCCTTCCATCTGAAAAGCTTTGTTTTTTGCGTTTCGTCAGCAGCGAGCCAGCGAGCTGATCCGCAGAGAGCGTAAATCTGTGCCAAAAGGGCGTGATCAAGATTTTTGCAATGTCCTCTTTGGACGCTAAGGCGGTGAGATGCCGTGTCATAAAGATCGGGATAGTGCCTTTTGATGGCATCTCTCATCTGTTGCGGTGTAACGCCTTGTGCGTTTTCCTTTGTTATTTTTTTCAAGACTTCAGAAAGGCGCATGGATTGTTCCTTTAAGAAAATTATTGTTTTTTCTTTGCCTTTGTCGTCATCGCTGGTTTCTTTTTGGCGGCAGCTTTCGCTTTTGGCTTGGGCTTGCCCTTGTCTTTCGGGTTCGCTTTCACGGCCTTTTCCTTGGCGGGTTTCGCGGCCTTGCCTTTGGCGGGAGAGGGACCCTTGGCAATTTTGGCTTCGATGATTTCCAGAGCCTGCTCAAAGGTCAGGTTCTCTGGATCATAGGCTTTGGTCACGGTGGCCATCACCTTGGCCCATTTGACGTAAGGCCCAAAGCGTCCCGCGTTCAGCGTCACGGGTTTTTTATCGGTGGGATGCTCGCCCAGCAATTTGGCTGAGGAGGAGCCTCCACCTTTGCGACCCTTATCCGGCTCGGCCAACAACACAACGGCGCGGTTTAATCCGATGCTCAACAGATCATCACTGTCCGCGAGGCTCTTATAACGCGGCCCCATCTTGATATATGCACCAAAGCGGCCAAGACCAGCCGTGATCATCTCACCCGTTTCGGGATGCTTGCCGACGTCGCGCGGCAGCGCGAGGAGCTTTAGCGCCGTTTCCAGATTAATAAGGTTCGGATCCATCCCCTTGGGCAGCGAAACGCGCTTGGGCTTCGCCTTCACTTCCTTTTTCTTCTTCGCAGGCTTCTTGCCTTTGGCGGCGGGCTCGGCTGGGGTTTCTTCCGGTTTGGCTTCTTCCAAATCCAGTTGCACATAGGCGCCATAAGGCCCGACGCGCACCGTGATCGGCATCTTGGTTTTTGGATCAGCACCTAACTCGCGCGGTGCCATGTTTTGCGCATCGTCTTGCTCTTTTGTGCCGCTGCTGACCGCGAGAGGCCGCGTGTTTTTGCATGTCGGATAGTTGGAGCAGCCGATAAACGCGCCGTATTTACCGAGCTTGAGACCCATTCGCCCATCTGCGCATTGGCCGCAAACGCGCGGATCGCTACC
>DNGD01000129.1 GCA_003486725.1 Rhodospirillaceae bacterium | reverse complement strand
GTTTTCACCGTCGCTTTGGCATCGGGTTTTGCCTCTGGTTTCGCTTCGGTCTTCACGGGGGCCTTTTCCGTCGTTTTAGGAGCCGCAGCAGGTGCAGTCTTTGAATCCACCACAGGTGCTTTGACTGCGGCAGGAGCGGTTTCGGGCTTTACTTCTTTTTGGGTCTTTGCTTCGGCTTCTTCTTTTACCTTTGCATCAGCTTCGGCTTTTACTTTTTCTTCGGCAGCTTTTTGCTCAAGTTTCGCGGTGGCGTTTTCCTTTTCGCGACTCTTCATTTCCTTATTACGTTGTTCTTCTTGCGCCGCCATCTGTTCTCTCATGGCGCTTTCTTCTTTAGCTCTTGCTTCCTCTTTGATCTTTGGATCCTTCAAGGATTCCGGAATAAGCGGCGCGTTGATCGCGTGAACAACGCCGTTCTGCGCATATTGGTCGGGGGTCACGATGACGGCTTGGTTAACCATCAGCTCCTTGCCGGTTCCATCAAAACCGACCATTTCGCCGTTAGCGGTACTGGGCCCCGCACGACGTCCTTTGATATTGGTCGCGAACACGGCGCTGCCATTAATCATGTGATAACGAACGAGGCTCTTAAGCCCGTCCTTGCTTGCCTTCGCGCGCTTCAGCACATCGGAGGGCAGCTTGTCCATCGCCGCATTGGTGGGGGCGAAGACCGTGACCTTGCTGTCTTTATTCGTCAGTTCGCTTTCAATGCCAGCATCATCGATCAGATCGGCAAATTTGCTGAACTCTTTATTGGATTCGAGAAGCTTCAGGACGTTGTCGGGCTTGGCGGGTTGAGGCTGTGCCGCCATCGCCGAAAGTGGATCCAAAACGGCAAAAACGGCCAACGACATCAGGGCCAAAGCGCGAAACTGGTTCATGTAGAAACTCCCTTATCCATGAGATCGCCCGAGTCGGGCATTTCAGTAGGCTTTTTCTTCTTTTAGATTTATACAGATTTGGGTTAAGGGTCAACTAACCGATTCTTCTCTCCGCAAACCAATGATGTAAAAACACCATGGAAGAAAACAGTATTCTCGTCCTCCTTTTCCACCTTTTTCTTGGTGGTGGCCTCGGACTTTTATCGGCGTCATTCGCCGCACATTTCGGCTATCGCTCTGCCGACAGACTGCCCGGCGAAAGTCGCCTGCCGCATTGCGTGTTTTGCCTGAAGCCCCTCCAACTTCACGAATATTTTCCGCTGTTTGGCTGGCTGCTCCGTCCTCTTTTCAAAAAGTTCCCCTGCCCTTGCGGCAAGAAAACGGGTCTGTGGCAACAACCTGCCGTGGAGCTGACCGGCTTTGTGCTGGGTTTCCTGGCTGTCGCGATCGGCGGATGGGATAGCGCCATAACACCCATTTGTCTGGGGCTTGGCCTTCTGCCCGCCATCGCGATGATCGATCTGGCCTTTGGCCTGATTCCGGATGGTCTTAATCTGCTGCTCGGATTGTTTGGGCTAACCGCGCTTATTATGGGCAACGGCGACGTGTTCATGAGCATGATCGGCTCGGCGGGATTGCTCGGGCTCGGCCTGTTGCTTGCCATTGGTTATAGCAAATTTCGTGGGCGCGAGATGCTGGGCCTCGGCGACGTGAAGTTCTTCGCCGCCGCCGGATTGTGGATGCCGCCCATTATTGTGCCTTGGTTCTTGATTGCCGCCGGCCTTACTGGCGCGGTTATGGGGCTTCTATGGAAGCATATCAGCGGCGCCAAGGAGTTTCCGTTTGCACCCGCCTTGTGCGTGTCGCTGGCCGGATGCCTGTATTACCAACTTTACTTGTACGCAACACCCTAAGAAACAGACCAAAGAGCCCCCATGAGCTTTGCCCGCGCCCTTTTTACCGTTAGCGGCTTCACGATGATCAGCCGCCTTGCGGGCTTTGTCCGCGATACGCTCACGGCGACATTTCTGGGCGCTGGCACAGCGGCGGACGCATTTTTTGTCGCACAACGTTTGCCCAACCTGTTCCGCAGCCTGTTTGCGGAAGGCGCATTTTCAGCCGCGTTTGTTCCGCTTTACACGGCAGAAAAAGAGCGGCATGGCGAGGAAGCCGCCAAACTGTTTGCCGGTGAGGCGCTCGCACTCCTCATCACCGCGCTGGCTCCCTTCACGATCCTGATTATGCTGTTGATGCCGTGGGTCATCCGCCTGATCGCCCCCGGCTTTCATGACGAGCCGGAGAAGTTCGCGCTGGCGGTGCGTTACAGCATCATCACCTTTCCCTATTTATTACTGATTTCCATCACCGCGCTGCAAAGCGGCGTTCTCAACGCGCATGGTCGTTTTGGCCCCGGCGCGGCCGCGCCCATCCTGCTTAACATCGTGATGATCACGACGCTTTTATGCAGCAGCTTTTTCAGTTGGGATGTCGCCGAGGCTTTGGCGTGGGCGATGCTCGCCTCCGGTTTTGTGCAGGCCGCGTGGCTATGGATCAGTTGCCGCCATGCCAGCATTTCCATTCCGCTCCTGTGGCCGCACATGACTGCCGCCTGCCGCCAACTGTTCCGAAACATTGGCCCCGGCGCGATCGGCGCGGGCGCGACGCAGATCAACCTGCTTCTCACCACCATTCTGGCCTCTATGCTGCCAACAGGCGCGGTGTCCTACCTGTATTACGCCGACCGCCTCAACCAGTTACCGCTGGGCATCATCGGAATCGCGGTGGCCACAACGCTACTCCCCATCCTGTCAAAACATGAGGCGAACGGCGACGATACGGCGATCAAGCACACCATCAGTCGCGCCATCGAGTTTTGCCTTGTGCTCGGTCTTCCCGCCGCGATCGGTCTGGGACTTGCCGCGCAGCCGATCCTTCAAACCCTTTTCGAGCATGGCGCATTCACGCACACCGATACGGTGCAAACCGCGCTGACCCTCGCGGCCTATAGCCTTTGCATCCCCGCTTTTTTGCTGGCCAAGATTTTCGCTGCGCGTTTTTTTGCGCGGCAGGATACGAAGACGCCCGTGCAAGTCGCCATCGTGTGCGTGGCCGCCAATGTAATCCTTGCCGTCCTACTGATGGGTGTGTTGCAGCATGTGGGCATGGCGCTGGCTACCAGCCTTGCGACATGGCTGAATGCCGGCTTGCTCTACATCAAGCTACGTCGTAGCGGCGAGGCTCTTGTCGATGAGACCTTGCGAAAACGTCTACCGCGCTTGTTCCTCAGCGCAGGCGGCATGGCGATCGGCACCTTCTTCGTGTGCCAAGAGACAACCTTTTTGTTTGAAAATGCCCCGATATACCATCAAATCACGGGGATATTGCTTATTCTAGGTCTTTCCTCCGCCCTCTATGCCGTGCTATTACAAATCACGGGCGCGATGAAGCTGGGGGAACTCCTGCAGTA
>DNGD01000243.1 GCA_003486725.1 Rhodospirillaceae bacterium | reverse complement strand
CGGTGATGACGGCCTGCGTGACCTTTTCGCCCAAATAAGCTTCCGCCGTTTCTTTCATCTTGATGAGAATGAAGGCCGAGATTTCGCTAGGGCTGTAATTCTTGCCGCCGGATTCGACCCACGCATCGCCATTGCTGTTCTTGACGATCTTATAGGGGACGAGGTTGATATCCTTTTGCACCATCGGATCATTGAACGAGCGGCCAATCAGGCGCTTGATCGCGAAGAGCGTGTTTTCGGGGTTGGTCACGGCCTGACGCTTGGCGCTCTGGCCAACAAGGCGCTCACCGCTGGCGGAAAAAGCCACGATGGACGGCGTTGTATTCGCGCCTTCCGCATTGGGGATAACCTTGGCAGTGCTGCCTTCCATAACGGCGACGCAAGAGTTGGTGGTGCCGAGGTCAATGCCGATTACTTTTGCCATTTCAGAACTTCCCTTTTATTTCAAGATGTTACTGGGCTGCCTCACGGGCGCCCCTTCAAAGCCACAAGGAATATATAGGTGGCTTTTCCGCCAATACAATGGGCAAGGCCGGTTTTTTCTATCGGGCAAAAACCCTGTCCGGCGCGGTCATAAGGGGGGCGGGCTGCTCGAGACGCTCTCGCCCTCTACATCCAAGTGCAGCTGGGATCGAACTGGTGAGCCTTTTTGAGCGCCTCGGTTTGCATGACGCTTCGGGTGGGGAGGTGCGAGCCCGCGATATCCAGACTGAAATCGCGCCCCGCTTCGCGACCAAACTTGCCCTCAACCGTCACGACGTATTTCACCCAAGGCCCCAGCAAGGACACATCGCGCCACTCTCGAGGCACATTCTTCAACATAAACCGCGCGCCTTTTCCCAGCAGGACCTGTTGCATGCATTTGAAGCTGTCATTGACCGACTTGGCATCGCCGATATCGTCGGAAGGCAAGTTCTTGAACGACGTCAGCCCCACATGCCTGAGCAAAACCGTGAGCGCCACGTCATTCATTTCGGGGCAGCGATCGATAGCGCAGCGGGAAATGGCGGTGAGATAGGCGAGTTGTTGGTCGGCCGGATCGCTTTTGCTCAAATAATCGATCGCCTCCTTCTGTTTCCCTCTGACCATTTGCTCTGTTGTGGGCGGAGCCGCTGTGCGCTGTGAGGAAATCCACAAACCAAAAAAACCGATACCCATCTGACCTGCTCCCGTACTGTTGCCTTGTGCAGTTTTTGTCGAAAAACGAGCATAAGGCCGAATCACTATAAATGTATATGAATCAATTAGTTAAAACGCGCTGCGTTGCGATCACCACACTCCATGTGCTTCACTTGTGTCCGCCCGTATGATCCCGCGCCTCACGATGCCGCCGCTTGTTTTTTGCCGCGCGCGGTGGCTATAAGGTTGGCCATCAAAGAGCAGAGGCACGGGTGAGATGGATTATAAAACGAACGCGATGCGCATTTTGGACAAGCACAAGATTGCTTACAAAGCTTATAGCTATGTCGATACAGATGCCGTCAGCGGCGTCGAGGTGGCCGCGGCGTTAGGGCAAGATCCCGCGCAGGTTTTCAAAACGCTGGTCACCCTCAGCAAATCGCGCACGCATTATGTTTTTCTTATCCCCGTGGCGGAGGAGCTGGACCTTAAAAAGGCGGCGCACAGCGTGGGTGAAAAATCGGTAGAGATGATCAAGTCAAAGGAGCTGTTGCCGGCCACGGGCTATGTCCATGGCGGCTGCTCGCCGCTGGGGATGAAGAAGAACTTTGTCACGACAATTCACGAAACGGCGAAAGTTTTTGACACGATCATCTTTAGCGCGGGCAAGATCGGCTATCAGGTCGAGCTCAACCCCGCCGACCTTGCTAGAATTATGCCGATAAGTTTTGCTGAGTTGGTTTGAGGGCAAGGCGAGCGACTTTCACTCCACCTTCCATGGTGAAACAAGCAGCAAAGCCCATACAGACAATAAAATTGGAAACCCCCATTCTAGCAAAAAGAAACGAGCCAGTTGAGACCAAGAAAATAAGCGAAACCACGCCTCAAATCTTTCTAACGAAGCAGGTATGCGTGACGATAAAAGAATTTCTGATGTCGCGGCAATTTGACGTTCTAGTTCAGCCGCTCGGTTTGTTATATCTCCAGCGGCCATGGTAATATGGTTGATGTTTGGCATCCCACCGAATTCTTTTTCGCTTGCTCTATTTTTTAAATCTTCAGCAATACCTTCTAGCTTTTCACAAGCCGCCTTCATGTTCCGTATGCGCGGAGCACTTTCTCTCCACCAAGTGAGCAAAGAAGATTGGCGCGGATCATCAGGATAATCCCCATGTCTGCTGGCAGATTTCCCGGTTGTTACAAAAGATATTCGCGATCCAGTAATACGATTTCTCCATTCGAACAGAGCATCAGTAGAATTCCACAAGAAATGGATTAGGCTGTACAAGAGAATATAAAACAGTACACGTTCCACAGAATCCAAGGAACGGAACCCCAATTTAATGCCCACAAAAGAAATTTCGTTGGTCGGGAAACAAAGCTCTTTGTATGCCCATGTTCCAAAGGCAAGCATTACCAAATTGCGCCGCATTTTAATCATTTCTTCCGAGAAGGCGATAAACACGGGTGTTCCAAGTACCTTTTGGACTTCCTTTGCTTCTTCTAATGAAACATTATTCATTTCACCCTCTACGTATGAACAATTGGTCTTGAACAAATACTTCCATGTTTCAAGCTGTGTGAAACTCAACAAGAAAGGGTGGATTATTAGAATGAAGACCTTCGTGATACAACCACAACACCTAACCTGTTGACCTAAACACGCCGCACCGAGTCAACAGCTACCATAGCTTTTAAAGGGGTTTGGCTTATCTTGCAATGGTGGGGCATGGGGTGGGCGCACGGGATGAACCCACATTCACAACTTTTGATTGCGTCAGATAAACGGGTCATAGGCCCATTGAAGCAAGGCTTGCCGCTGGCGCGGACGGCAATCTGTATCCATGGGCAGGCAGTTCGCCTTGATTTGCCCCGCATGGCGGGCAAACGCCTTCCATCTTTTAATTTGTCCCGCGTCAACTTCCGGCAAGCGGCGGCCCAGATAATAGCGGCAGTACCATTGAAACCAGCCGCGCGGGTCGGGCTCAACAATCCACCCGTTTTGACGCCAGACCGAAAGGGGCTGCCGACTTTTGATTTTGAAAAAGTTCAGCGCGGCGTTCGGTGTTTCGCTCGTCTTCGCCTCGGCAAACCAGTCTTTGGGGTATTCATCGCGGCAATCGTTACAATATTTCCCTTCGAAAACGCCAAGCTTCAGCATTTCCTTTGGTGAAAAATGCGGCGTGAAGGCGGGATCAAAGTTTTTGCCAGCACTTTCCGTTATCACATAACTATACCGTGATTGCATTCTGTCTTTGACGTGAACGATGGTGCCAACGCGATAAGCCATGAATCCTTCTCTC
>DNGD01000127.1 GCA_003486725.1 Rhodospirillaceae bacterium | reverse complement strand
CTCACCCGCTCGCCCAGCGCTGACGCCGCCAACGATGTCGACGCCATCGCAACACAGCTTCTCTCAAGCTAACCGGCATGGGCGGCGCGATCCCCCTTTTCCTGCCGCCGACGACGACCCTGCCCGTGGCCGCCAGCGTCACACCAACGCCAACTATACCGATGCTGGTGACGCAAACGACTGATGCACTTTCCACATTGGATCGCCCGCTCTCCCTAAACGGCACGCTGATCGGCATGCTGGAAAATGGCACCCTCGTCGTCCAAACCAGCAAGGGCATCGCGCAGCTAGCACTCCTGAAAACCCAAGGCGAGACTCTAAAACTCATTCAGGATTTTCTGTCCGCGACAAGCGGCACGAAACCGGCAGTCGAGATCGTCCTTCAAGCCGGTGCGCCGCCCAAACAGGCGCTGCTTATCCTGCCGCAGTCCGAGGCGCAAAAGATCGCGCAGAAAATGGCTGCGCCTGCCGCTGGGATGGCGGCTCCGCTTGCCACGCCGAAACAAGAACGCGCGTTCCAAAAAGGCCATGCGCTGACCGTCACGATCCTGCCCGATGAGGTGGAGCGCGAGTCGATCTCCGCAGCGCCCACCCAGACGACACCGCTTTTCAAGCCTGAGAAGGCTCAGACCCACATCCCCCGCTTTATCGAACGGGCATTGGGCACGCTGTCCGAAAAACTCACCGCCGCCAAGGGCCAAGTACCAGCCGCCGAAACCGCGCCGAAACAAGCTGCGTCAGTTACAACGCAGACCTCTGCGCCATCCACGGCGACTTCCGCCCCGCAAACGGTACCGCAAACTGTGCGCCTGCGCCTCGATCAAGTCTTGCCGCCCGATGCGCCATGGCCGGACGATATTCTCCCGACGCAGATTAAAGCCACTGTTATCAGCAAGAGCCACAGCGGCAACGTTTTGATGGAAAGCGCGGGCAAAACCATCTTTGTTCATCAAAAAGGCACCCTTTCCGATGGCGCGAAAATCGTCGGAACGCCGCTGGCCGATGCCGATTATCCCGTGACGCCTTTGCCGCTTTCCGCCGATCGCGATTTTGTCCCCTTGCGTGAGATGGTGGCGGCATTGGCGGGAGCCGACCCGCAAGCCGCCGCGCACTTTCTTCAAACACAACTCCCTGCGCCTGCTAACAATTTCGGCGGAACGCTTTTGTTCCTGCTCTCCGCGCTGCAAAACGGCAAGATGGATGAATGGCTAGGCGAGCCGCTCCTTGCCAAACTTGAAAAATCCGGCAACATAAACCTTGCAGGCGATCTGCTGACCAAGCTGGACGACACCATGAGCCAAACCGCGCGCGATGCGACGGTCGGCGAGTGGCGCACCTATCCGCTGCCGCTTCATAACGGCACGGCCTTTGAAATGCTGCGGCTTTATGTTCATCACGATCAGGGACATCAGGGCGGCGGCGCGGCCACGCAGGATAAGTATAAACGCACGCGCTTTGTCATCACCATGAACATGTCGCGGTTAGGTTCCATGCAGCTGGACGGCCTGTCCCAGCAAAAACGGCTCGATCTAGTCGTGCGCAGCGAAGCGCCCCTGCCGGAAACCTTAACGCACGAACTGCACGCCTCGACCCTTAAAACGCTTGAAGCCACGGGCCTTACAGGTTCTCTTGTTTTTCAAACCGGTAGGCAAAATTGGTTGATTTTTTGTCCGGACAAACAAAAGGATTGGGTGACGTAAGGTTAACGATAACAAACGTTTTTACTTGCGTACAAAGGCTGTTAATGTTGGGCATGCATTTTTAGAGGGGAGAGATATACCGATGAAACAAAACAAACCGTGTTTGGTCGAACCAAACTATAAACTTGAATATCATCTGTACACACTCATCGGCGACCATGATCTCAATAAATGGAAGAAGACGGTTGGCCTCATCAGAAAGGAACTGGTCAACAACGACAACTATTCCTTAATGTTTCTGGTCAGGGCGATTGAAGTGGGAGATACAAAGATTATTCGATTTGTTTCTTCAACCTTATTACGTGATCTGAACCAACACAAAACCCCGAAACTCTTCTTTGAAACAGCAAAGAAGCGCTTGGAAAGCCATTTTCCTTCGGACACTGATCATAACCAGCGGAAGAACCTGATACCTAATTCCTACGCTTCAGAGTTTCTCTATCATTTTGAAAAACGGATAAAGCTGATTGATAAAAAGATAGGCACAATGACACCCGAGGACGGCCAAGACCGCCTTGAAGATGTTCAAAATGAAACGGCGCAAACTGATAAAAAATTATCCGTTGACCCTGTTCATTTGGACACCATTAACGCGGTTAAGTCCAAACCAGAAAGGCTGGCAGGAAAAATTGTAGAAAAAAAACCCCTGTCCCCGATTGAAATTAGCAACAAACTGGAAGGTGCATGGCACACACTACAGGAGACCGATGACAATGCGGTGTGGGAAAAAATTGTCACAGCGAGCAAGCCCTTTCTGGCCCAGAACGATATTTTTGCCCTGCGTTTTCTAGAAACCAGCATCACACGCAAGGACGACAAGCCCTTCGCCCTCGTGTCCGAGGCGTTGTTGTCCAACGTTGATCAGCTCAAAGATCCTTCTTATTTCGAATATCTTGCGGTGCAAAGGACGAACAACATCCATCTGAAGATCATAGATAGTGATCTGCGAGAAAGGATCACCCTCATTAATAGATCGTCAGACTTCCTAGACAGCCTGAGGAAACAGATCATGAGACGTGTGAAAAAGATCAGTCTCAATCCGGCAGGACCTGATTAAAAGCCACACCGTTATTACCGATCATCCATCTTAAGCGCGGCGATAAAGGCCGATTGCGGGATTTCAACCTGCCCGAATTGACGCATGCGTTTCTTGCCCTCTTTTTGCTTGTCGA
>DNGD01000143.1 GCA_003486725.1 Rhodospirillaceae bacterium | reverse complement strand
ACGCGCGAACCCTCGATCCAGCGTCAGGGTGATGACCGCATTCTGGTTCAGTTGCCAGGCGTCGATGATCCCGAACGCATCAAGAATCTGCTCGGCCAAACGGCCAAGCTTTCTTTCCGTCTGGTTGATGAAGCGGCGTCGATGGAAGGCGGCCTTCGTGCGCCTCCCGGAACTGAACGTCTCCCTTCGCAAGAACAAGCAGGACAGCACTGGATTGTTCAAAAGGTCGTCATGGTCTCCGGCGATATGCTCGTCGATGCCCAACCCTCGTTTCAGGAAGGCATGCCCGTTGTTTCATTCCGGTTTGATGCGCAAGGCGGCAAGCGCTTTGGCGAGGCTACACGTAAGAATGTAGGCCGGTTATTCGCTATTGTTCTGGATAACAAGGTCATCAGCGCCCCCGTCATCCGTGAGCCGATTTTGGGTGGCAGCGGCGTGATTTCTGGCAGTTTCACCACGCAATCGGCGCAAGATCTTGCACTTTTGCTCCGCGCTGGCGCGTTGCCCGCACCGATCAAGGTTCTTGAAGAACGCACCGTCGGCCCCGGCCTCGGCGCGGATTCGATCAAGGCGGGTACCTATGCCTCGCTGGTCGGGCTGGTTCTGGTTATGATCTCCGTCATGATCTGCTATGGCGGCTTGTTCGGCACCATCGCGAACATCGGGCTGCTGATGAATATCGCGCTGATCTTTGCCGCTTTGTCGTTTTTGCAAGCAACACTGACCCTGCCGGGTATCGCCGGTATCGTTCTGACCATCGGTATGGCGGTCGATGCCAACGTGTTGATCTATGAACGGATCAGGGAAGAGGTGCGTTTGGGCCGTTCGGCGATCTCTGCGCTGGATTCAGGCTTCAAGCACGCCATGTCTTCGATCATGGATGCCAACATCACGACGTTGATCGCCGCGATCCTCCTGTTCATCTTTGGGTCGGGCACGATCAAGGGCTTTGCCGTCACGCTGAGCATCGGGATCATTACCTCGATCTTCACGGCGACCATGTTCGCGCAATTGCTCATTGTCTGGTGGACGCAAGCCAAGCGACCCAAAACATTGCCGATCTAGATCGATCTTACGGTGTTTTTTAGGCGGTTTGGGGCGAATCGGCTGGGGGCAGGCCGCCACGAAATACCCCTTAGCGTTGCGCGGGAGTCGCAGGAAATCGGCAAAATAAAAGAATTTTGCCCATCACCTTGATTGCTATCGACTATTGATCGCGTAACCTTTACAACAGAGTGAATCGCGATTCTATCTTGGGTGAAGCGTTGCCTATGTCCTTGTCCATTCGTTCTTCGATCAGCCTCACGGCCTTGGGTTTTGCGCTTGCGTTTGCGGCGTTTTCTCCATCGTCCGTCATGGCGCAAGTGCCGGTTTCTTCCACTGAAACCTATCAAGGCCAAACCACGGCCGTTACGCCCGAAACGGGCGTTTTGCCCGATGGTATGACGTGGAACACGCCGCTTAAGGCCGGTGATATGGTCTTGCCGCGCAAAGCCAAGCCGAAGGAAAAAGCGACGGCTCCCCTTGTCGCTCCACGCGTGAGTGGTGCTTTAAAAGCGCCTCTGATGTCCGCGACGGCCAGCAATACCAAAGCAACAGCACCCCAGATCAGTGCCGAACAGGGCAGCACCGCCAGCATTATGATGCTTCAGGGAATGAAATCGGCGTTGCAGAAATCCGGCCAGAACACCGACATCCCCAAATCCGATATGGAAGCGATCGATCCGACCGCGCCAAAATCGGCTGAATCTTTGCCGCCGATCACCTTTAACGGTCAGACCCCTGCCGCATTGGCCGTGCCGCTTAAGGACAAGGACGCTGCTTTCGTCGCGGGACAGGAACCCAAGGGTTGGGTTTCTCCTGATGGAGCTGACGCCCTGAAGTCAGGCTCAACGGATATTGTGTTTCCGCCTGAAATGGCCAAAGAAGCCGCAGCGGGTGTCTCTGCCGAACCGATGGCCGATGATTCAACCAAAGCCACTGAGCTATCCGCCGAACCCAAGCCATTGGAAGCGGTCGCTGAAGATAAAGGATTCTTTGATCGCGTTTCCGAACCGTTCAGCAGCATCTTTGGCGAGCCCGTCGATGAAAAGGCTGAAGCTGCCGCCAAAGCGGCACCTCAGAAAGAATCCGCCGTATCAGCGGCTGCTGACGCCGAACCCGCGCCGGTATCGGCTTTCGACCGCGCGCAGGAACTGATTGCAAAATCTGCCAAGCCTTGCGAACCGTCCGTTGTCAAATGGACACGCGAATGCGGTGATTCCGGTTATCCTGCCCATTTTGTCGGTCAAATTGTCGGTGAAACGCGCGTGACGTGCCCCTCAGGTGACGCGCGTGATGTGTGGCTGTCCAACAGCTGCGCCGCGCCGATCGCCAACGCTTCGGTCGCTGTTCAGGGTCAAACCGCAACGGCCATTCCGGCTGTCACCGATATGGCGCAGGAGCCGATCTCGGCCAGCGCGTTGAAATCTGCGCCGGAAACAGGCGCTGTGGTTGTTCCCGATCTTGCCGTTTCTGTTGATGCATCATGCGGCGCGTCGAACGGGCTGGCTGCCGATGGCAAACCCGCCGGCGATCTGTGCTCGCAAGGCGAGGCGACAAGCGTGCTGGGCGAAGGTCCTTGGCGCTGGAGCTGTAAGGGACGTAATGGAGGCATGACGGTCAGTTGCGCCGCGCCTGTGGCTTCTGCCGCAGCGAAGAAAGACGTGAAAAGCACCGGCATAACAGCCGATCCTATGAGCGCCGTTGTTGAAGATGGCGTGTGCGGCACTGCGGCGGGTGAGGGGACACAAAGTGAACCTGTGACGGCTCTCTGCGCCAAAGGAACTCCCAGCCGTGTGAACGGCAGCGGTCCCTGGACTTGGGCTTGCAGCGGGTTGAACGGTGGCATGGCCGCTTCTTGCACCGCGCCTTTAAAAGCGGATGGGCTGTGCGGAAAAGCACATGAAAAAGGCTCTGACAGCATGCCGCTGCGCGACTTGTGCACCGCCGGTTTTGCCAGTGCGGTGACGGGCGAAGGGCCATGGAACTGGACGTGCTCCGGCCTTCATGGCGGCGGTGCGGCCTCTTGTGTTGCGCCCTTGAAACAGAATGCCGTGTGTGGCGATGCTTCGACGCGCGGCCATCGCGAAACGCCCTCGCAAAATCTTTGCAGCGTTGGCGATCCAACAATAGTTGAAGGTAACGGCCCTTGGACATGGTCTTGTGAAGGCGGCAGCGGCGGCGCGAGCGTTCCCTGCAAAGCCACCCGTTTGCTTGACGGCGTGTGTGGCATCGCGCATGGCAGCATGTATGACAAAGCCCCGAATGAGGGTCTTTGTACGGCGGGTAATCCGACGCGCGTGACGGGAATGGGGCCGTTTGACTGGTCCTGCTCTGGTGACAATGGCGGTGTAACCGTCAGTTGCACAGCGGCTTTGGGCACCAAAGAACAAGTCGCCGCCGTAACCGGTTGCGGCGAGGCTGCTGAAGCGCTAGCGTTGAGCAAGCCATCTGAAAAACTCTGCGCATCTGGTACAGCCAGCGACGTAACGGGCGTGGGCCCATGGAAATGGAGCTGCTCGGACGATGCAGGTCACGTGACGCAATGCACGACCTTGTCGCCGACGGCGGGTGCCTGTGGCAAAGCGGCGGGAGCCTCTTCCGCGACTGAGCCCAAGGCCGACCTTTGCGAAAAGGGCTCTGCTGGCGAAGTTTTGATGGACGCTAAAACAAACTGGAAATGGACCTGCAACGGCTCGCTGGGTGAGGCTTCCGCCTCTTGCACCGCACCGATTGCGACGGGCGCTGCTGCCAAGGAAACGTTGAGCAAAGCGTCTGCGGTAACCCCCAAACCTGTTGTCGAGGCGAAACCTGACGCGCTGTGTGGCAGCGCTTCGGGACAAAACTTTGCCGAAAAACCGACCTCCGGTCTTTGTGAAGCGGGCAAGGCCAGCGCTGTAAAACTCAACAAGTCATGGACATGGACCTGCAGCGGTAAAAAAGCCAAGGCGAATTGCGATGCGATGATGACGGTTAGTGGCTCTTGCGGTGGCGCGAACGGCTCCGTCCGCAAGGAAGCACCGACATCTGGTCTGTGCGCCTCCGGCACACCGTCCGTGGTATCGGGCGAGGGCCCGTGGCTCTGGAGCTGCATTGGCTCCGGCAACGGCGGCAGCGCCAGTTGCTCCGCTTCAACGCAGGCTCAAACCAGAGTTGACGGTTCTTGCGGTGAAGCCGCCGCCGGTTTGGCAAAAGAAATGCCGGACACGAAACTTTGCGATACGGGCATGCCCAGCGCGGTTTACGGCGAGGGGCCTTGGACATGGACCTGCTCCGGTCTGAATGGCGGCATCGCCAGCAGCTGCACGGCAGCGGCAACAGTTCCTCAGGCACCACCGCCTCCGGGACCGCTTGTTAACGGCGTCTGCGGTTCGTCGAGTGGTATGGCCGCGAATGCTGCTCCTGAAACCGGTCTTTGCACGTCGGGTATTGCGACGGCGCTGAGCGGCGAGGGGCCTTGGAATTGGGGATGCCTTGGATCAAATGGCGGCATGACCGTCAGTTGTACCGCGCCTTTGACACCTCCTTCGCCGATTGTCGGCATGTGCGGTGCGGCGAGCGGTGTGCCGACACTAACCTCTCCCAAGGGAGCCTTGTGTGCTGCTGGTATCTCCAGCGCCGTGAGCGGCAAAGGCCCGTGGACATGGAGCTGCTCCGGCACCAATGGCGGCGGCGCGGTGAGTTGCGTTGCACCGTTGGCTGGCAAGGGAGCATCGACACAATCCATTCCTTCCATGACAACGCCCTCGAAGGAACCTGCACCATCGAAGAAGGCTTCCCCAGACGAAGCGCCTGCGCCAAAGGCCGCGCCTCTTGGTCTTGTGACACCGCAGCTTTCATCCAAGGCGTTGCCCGCCATGAAGCCCGGCACGGTTCCTGATTTGAAGCTTTCCAAGAAAGTCGAGAACAAGCCCGAAGCCTCGGCCTTGCCGGCGGCTAAACTGGAAACAGCTTCCGAGGTTCCTGACGATGTGCCGGAACTCCCACCGGAGTTAAAGCCGCTCAATCCGCCGCCTGAGCGTGACAGCGTCTTGCCGCCTCCCGGCTTGAAGCCCCCCGTCATCGACAGCGAGGGCAAGCCCGTTCCCGGAACACGCCTTGTGCTGGATTCCGACGTATCGAGCATCAGCTTTGATCGCGGGTCTGACAAGCTGGACTCCGATGCGGTCGAGATTGTCGAACAACTTGTCGTCATCATGAAGAAGAGTGGCGGGGCGCGTATCACGCTTGTGGCCTATTCCGACACCGACGGCACGATCTCGCCGCGTGAGGCACGCCGCATCTCGTTGAACCGCGCATTGGCCATTCGTGACTTCATGACCACAAAGGGGATCGCCAGCAGCCGCGTGGATGTCCGCCCCATGGGCGCGAATGTTCCTTCGGGTGACATGGATCGCGTGGACGTCAAGGTCAATTGATCCGTTCTGTGACAGCTTTGGTTAGACTTTAAACCAGCCGCGCAACGACGTCACGATCCTGTGCAAAAACTAGCCTTTTTCGGCGCCCTAAAATACGCGCGCTAGGCATGTTTTAAAGGCCGTGTGATAGAGGTGAAATCAGCCGCTATACCCCTAGCTGACACCCCAGAAAAACGCATGTAGCATGCCTTTTTAGGCCCCTGAAGGGCATTCCAGAGGGGCAGTAAGGTCGATCTGTAACTGAAAGCGGGTTTGGGAGCGGTTTAGGGGGCCTTGCTTCGGCGTTCCATAATCATCACGACGCCCGTAACCGTGGACACGATCAGCGCCAACCAAGCAAGTAGTGCGGGCGTAAAACCGACCACAACGAACACCGTGGCGCAATCTTTGCACACCCTTACTGCGCCGTAAGCAGAGTGTCTGAGGTGACTTTACGTGCCGCCAAATCATAATCGATCACTTTGGCTGCGCCGTTGGTCAAATAGAATATTAGCAAATTGTTCTCGGATGTCTGATGATGACCAAGAATGCTGTCAATCCCCTCAACAACTGGCGTCAGTTTATAATCGTCAGACAGGGCGATGAAGAGATTTTGAAGGCGCTTGCTGCCCGCCGCTAAAGGCGCACGATCTTCGGAGGCAATCAAAATTGAGGTTGTGACCTTTTGCTGGGTCGAATCAGATGATAACCGAACGCCCCCTGCTGGATACGTAATGAACCTAACGTTGACAATCACCTGATCATTGTTAGGAAAAAGCCAGTGGGCTTTTTTATCGACCGTATTGAAAAACAGGATGTTGCGAGAGTTACTTTTTATATAATTTACGGAGGAAAGGGA
>DNGD01000031.1 GCA_003486725.1 Rhodospirillaceae bacterium | reverse complement strand
GTGTGCAGCGTGCGGCGCGTCACACGAGTCATGGGACGGGCTTTGCCATCACTGCGGTGTGTTTAACCGCCTAGAGTGGGGCGTTGCGGGGCAGGGCCGTAAGAATGGCAGTAGCCGTGTCATGGCACTGGAGTTTATGGAATGATCTCCCTTCCATTCAAGTCCTCACCGTCTGATCCCTTTCTTGATCCTGCCAAACCCGCGCGGCGCGTGATTGCATTTTTCGATTTCGATGGAACGTTGGCCAAAGGCGACAGCCTATGGACATTTTTGGTGGTGGCTGTCGGATGGCTGCGCTGCCTTTATGCCCTGTTTTGCGGTCTGCTGGCCTATGCCGTCGCACCCAAAAATCAAGATCGCCGCACGATTATCAAAAAAATCTTGCTCGAAAAGACATTGAAGGGTCGCCGCATTGACGATCTTGCTCCCGCTATTGAAAGAATGCGCAGTTGGCCGCACTGGCTGGAGACAATGGTGACGCTGCGTGAGCACGCCAATGACGGTCATCACATTGTGATCGCCACGGGGAGCCTTGATCTCTATGTCGCGGCGATGATGGATGGCGCGCCTTATCACGCGATCCTCAGCACCGAAATGGAAGTCGAAGACGGTGTTTTGACGGGCCTCATGAAAGGCGGTAACTGCGTGCGTCAGGTCAAGGCCGAGCGTGTGGCCGACTATTTGAAAAATTATGGAGCGGTCGATGAGAGCTGGGCTTATGGCAATGCACCGCACGATCTGCCGATGATGGAACTCGTCACTCATAACGTGGTGATATAAAACATGTTACAGTTAAGAAACTTGTTGGGTTTTGTCGGCTCATTGTCTTTGCTGCTGCTTGCCCAGCATACTTATATTTTCCTGCGTCTCCGTCATTATCTATCGCTTTCCGGCCGGGGACGATGGGTTTTATTTTCCGCTCTTGCCTTGCTTTACGCCGTGACTCTCGCAGGATTTCCCGCGATGCGCAGCTTCTCTCCCGAATGGGCAGCGCCGGTCATGTGGGTTGCTTTCACTTGGATGGGCGTTTCTTTTCTTCTGTCCCTCGCTTTGGTCGCGGCTGATTTGGTCTGGATATTCCAGCGGTTTATCTCGCAGCTGTCCGCTCATCGCCAAATCCTGCAACGCGTTCTTGGTGTCGTGGTCCTCGGCGTAACGCTTTTGTTGAGTTGTTACTCGGTTTACAACGCTTTGCGTCCCGTTCCCGTCAAACCCGTTGTTCTTACACTTGAACGGCTGCCGCAAGGGCTGGACGGTCTGAAGATCGTGCAGATAACCGATCTGCATATTGCACCAGTGACGGAGAAGGGCTGGCTGGCCGGCATCGTCGAGCAGGTCAATGCGTTGAACCCCGATCTTATAGCGATTACGGGCGATCTGGTGGATGGCTCGGTCGAGAATTTGAAAGCCGAAGTCGACGCGCTTGCCAAGTTAAAAGCGCCGCATGGCGTCTATTTCGTCACCGGCAACCACGAGTATTCCTCCGGCGTCGATCCTTGGGTGGCGTATATTGCGTCGCTTGGGATCCGCGTGCTGCGCAATGAGCGAGTGACCATCACGGGCGCGCAGGGAGACACTCTTGATCTGGCTGGCGTAGATGATTGGGGTGCACGTCGTTTTTCGGGGGAGGGGGCCGATTTGTCAAAGGCTCTTGCGGGGCGTGATCCAGACCAGCCCGTTATCCTGCTCGCCCATCAAGCCGCCGCAGTCAAAGAGGCTGCCGCGCAAGGCGTGGATCTACAGATATCGGGACACACTCATGGGGGGCAGATTTGGCCGTTTAGTTATCTCGTCTATTTGCAACAACCCTATGTCAGCGGCCTGCATCGTTATCCGGACAGTGCGACTCAGGTTTATATCAGTGAGGGCACAGGTTATTGGGGCCCGCCCATGCGCCTCGGCACCAGCGCGGAAATCACCCAGATAACGCTGAAACGACCATAAACGCATGCGTTTTCCATCGACAATTGCCACGTTTTTGACTCTTGCCAATAGGGGGCATAGACCCTATCAGGTTTTACGATTTACCGAATGAAAGGCTCTTAGAACATGAGCAAGAAGATATTGACGATTGTTGGCGCGCGCCCTCAGTTTGTGAAGGCGGCGGCGGTTAGTCGCGCTATCAGGACCTTTGGAAAAGATTTGATCGAAGTGATGGTGCACACCGGGCAGCATCATGACGCCAATATGTCCGATTTGTTTTTTGAGGAGCTGGAAATCCCCAAGCCGGCCTACCATCTTGATATTCACGGCGGCGGCCACGGGCAGATGACGGGGCGCATGCTTGAAGCGATCGAAGGGATTATTGAACAAGAAAAGCCGGACTGGCTGCTGGTTTATGGCGATACCAATTCGACCTTGGCGGGTGCTTTGGCGGCGGCGAAGATGCATGTGCCGGTTGTACATATCGAAGCGGGCTTGCGCTCTTTCAACAAAGCCATGCCGGAAGAAATCAACCGCATCATGACGGATCATGTCGGTACGTTGCTTTTCTGCCCGACACAAACATCGATCGATAATCTTGCGACCGAAGGGATTACGCAGGGCGTTCACTTCGTCGGCGATGTCATGTTCGATGCCACAATTCACGCCAAGGCGTATGCCGAGAAACACTCCAAGATTCTGGAAACGCTCGGTCTTACCGCCGGTTCCTATGCGCTGGCCACCGTTCACCGCGCCGAGAATACCTCTAGTAAAGAAACGCTTTCGACGATCATCGATTACCTACTCGCTATTGCGAAGAACGAGATGCCCGTTGTCTTGCCCTTGCACCCGCGCACCAAAAAGGTTGCGGAGGAGTTCGGCGTCTCGCTTGAGGGGCTGCATCTGTGTGAGCCTCTTGGCTACATGGATATGGCGCGGCTTCTGGGCGGCTGCGCGCAGGTGTTGACCGACTCCGGCGGCGTGCAAAAGGAAGCCTATTTCTACCGCAAACCCTGTATTACGCTGCGCTCGGAAACCGAGTGGGTGGAAACGGTCGAGGCAGGCTGGAATCGCCTGTGGGCCGTGCCGGACTACCGGACGCCCCGACGCGAAATTGCCGATTATGGAACCGGCTATGCCAGTCAGAAAATCGTCACGATTATCGAGAAGTTTGGCACCTAGGTTTTT
>DNGD01000096.1 GCA_003486725.1 Rhodospirillaceae bacterium | reverse complement strand
CCAAGATTCACGGCGGTTTGCTGCAGGTGCGCGATAATGACAAGCATATCGCCGAAGCCAAGAAACACGGCATTCCGCCCATCGATCTTGTGATTGTGAACCTCTATCCCTTCCGCGAGACCGTCGCGCGCGGCGCTGATTTTGAAACCTGCATCGAGAATATCGATATCGGTGGCCCCGCCATGGTGCGCTCTGCCGCCAAGAACCATGCGTTCGTCACGATCCTAACCGACGCGGCGCAATATGAGGAACTCTTGGCCGAGATGAAGGCCAACCGTGGCGGTACCACACTGCCTTTCCGCAAGAAATGCGCGGCGGCGGCCTATGCCCACACCGCAAGTTACGATGCCGCCGTCAGCGGTTGGTTTGCGCAGCAGCTGGGCCAAGATTATCCCGATACGCTGACGGTTGCCGCTACGCTGCGCCAGTCTTTGCGCTATGGCGAGAACCCGCACCAGACAGCGGCGTTCTACGCGACCGACTTTTCGCGCCCCTCCATCACCACCGCCATTCAGGTGCAGGGCAAGGAGCTGAGCTATAACAACATCAACGACACCGATGCGGCGTTTGAGCTGGTCAGCGCGTTTACCGATAGCCCCGCCATTGCGATTATCAAGCACGCCAACCCTTGCGGCGTGGCGATGGGTGATGATCTCCTCAGCGCCTATAAGCGTGCCTTTGCGTGCGACAGCACCAGCGCCTTTGGTGGCATTATCGCGTGTAACCGTCCTTTGGATGGCAAGACCGCGATGGAGATCACCAAGATTTTCTCCGAAGTCATCATCGCGCCGGATATGGATGATGAGGCGAAGGAGATTCTGGCGACGAAGAAAAATCTGCGCGTTCTGCTGACGCGCTCGATGCCTGATCCCACCGCCAAGGGCCGCGTGATCAAGTCCGTTTCGGGCGGCATCTTGGTTCAATCGCGCGACAATATTATCCTCAACAAGGCCGAGCTGAAATGCGTGACCAAGCGCCAGCCAACCGAGGCCGAAATGCGCGATATGATCTTCGCGTTCACCGTAGCCAAGCATGTGAAGTCCAACACCATCGTCTATGCCAAGGATTTGGCAACCGTCGGTATCGGCGCGGGACAGATGAGCCGCGTGGACAGCGCGCGCATCGCCGCGCGTAAGGCCGAAGACGCCGCGAAAGTGTTGGGCCTGAGTGAGCCGCTCACGAAGGGCTGCGCCGCCGCGTCGGACGCGTTCTTCCCGTTTGCCGATGGGTTGCTTTCCGCGACCGAGGCAGGCGCAACCTGCGTGATCCAACCGGGCGGCTCCATCCGCGATGAAGACGTGATCAAGGCCGCCGATGAGGCTGGTATCGCGATGGTTCTCACGGGCGTGAGGCATTTTTATCATTAAGGGGCATTTAGCATTTAGGGGAAGATCATGGTTTTGGATTTATCGCTTGCTGAAGCCATCATTTCTCCCCCCGTTCGCGTTGGCTTTCTGGCTTCGCACAACGGGACAGCGTTCCGGATGATGTTGGAAAGACAGGTGGACACCCCCGTTCGTATCATTCCGGCGGTTCTCATCACGAACAATTCGGGGGCGGCTTGCCTTGGTGTGGCTACCCAATACAACGTGCCATCCTTTGTCATTAATAAAACAACTGTTGGCGAAGAGAATATCGACCGCACTATTTGCGATAGCTTGACCCAACACAAGGCTGATTGTGTTGTCTTGGCTGGCTATATGAAAAAGATCGGTGCCGAAACTCTGCGCGCCTTCTCAGGAAGGATCCTTAACTCGCACCCCGCGCTTCTTCCAAAGTTCGGCGGGCAAGGCATGTATGGCCGCCACGTTCATGAGGCTGTGATCGCCGCCGGAGAAACGGAATCCGGCGTGACTGTCCATCTCGCAAACGAAGAGTATGATACGGGACCCATTGTGACTCAAATCAAGATCCCTCTCTCTCACGATGAGTCAGCGGAGAGTCTGGAGGATCGCATCAAAACACTGGAAGTCGACGCCTATTTGCAGGCAATTGCTACACTTGCAGATCTTCGTTAGCCTCATACTCACAAGCATTCAGGAGACACAAGGTTATGGATTTATCGCTTTTGGAGATTGTCGGTTTTGCCACCGTGAGCCTAAGCCTTTTAGCCAAAGTCATCGGGCTGCCGGATCAAATCCTGCTGAACTATCGCCGCAAATCGACTGAGGGCGTTTCAACCAAGCAGCATATCATTGGCTTTTTGGCCTATGCCTCTTGGACATGGTATGGTTTTCTCAGTTTCGATTGGGTTGTCGGGTTAGGCCAAGGACTGGGCGTTGTTGTCGAAGCCATTATCATTGGGCAAATCATTGCCTATCACAAAAAACCTCAACCCAAAATGTTCAGCGCCGATCCCTGAGTAATGCCGTTTCTTGAAACCCCGCAAAGGCATGACAGCGGCATCATTAAGCCGAACGGCGGCGTTCACTCTGTTGGCGAGCTTCAAAAGCGCGGGTTTATCTCCCACGTCACGCCCGCACTTCTTAAGGCAGAAGTGGCGCATCCCGTTGCGATAACCGCGACGCTGCTGGGATTGATCCAGCCCGAGGATCCGCACGATCCCCTCGCGCGGCAGTTTGTGCCGCAAGAGGAAGAGCTTGAGTCATTTTCTCTTGCACAACCCGACCCCATCGGCGATGCGGCACACAGCCCCGTTAGAGGGATCATCCATCGCTATCCCGATCGGCTGCTTTTCAATCCGATTGTCTGCTGCCCTGCTTATTGTCGTTTTTGTTTCCGACGCTCAAAAGTGGGCGCGTCTGCCGGTCTTTTGTCTCGCAAAGAGATTGAACGGGCCGTGGACTATATTCGCGGTCACGAAGAAGTTGGCGAGGTGATCCTTTCCGGCGGGGAACCGTTGATGCTTTCCCCGCGCCGCTTGCGTGACATCTTTCGCGCGCTTGAGGCCATCCCGCACATCAAGAAACTCCGCATCCACACACGCGCGCCGATCACTATCCCTGAGCAGTTTTCCCCTGGCTTGATGACGGTTCTTTCAGGAACGACGAAACCGTTGACCATGCTCATTCACTGCAACCATCCGCGCGAGCTTGGCGAGACCGCACGTCATGTCATGGCCAAACTGCACAGCGCTGGCATCACTTTATTATCCCAAAGCGTGTTGTTGAAGGGCGTGAATGATAATCTGGAAACACTAACAGAACTGATGCGCGCTTTTGTCGACTGCGGAATCAAGCCGCATTACCTGCATCATCCCGATCTTGTCGCAGGGACCAGACATTTCCGCCTTTCTCTTGAAAGCGGGCGCGCTCTGGTTCAACAACTTCATGAAATCCTGCCTGAAACGCACCGCCCGACCTACATTCTCGATATACCGGGCGGCGCAGGCAAGGTTTCCATTCTCTCGGACCGCGTTCAAAAGACGGAACAAGGCTGGCTTGTCGAAAACGACAAAGGCGAGCAGTTTGTTTATGATGATGCCGATTAAAAGTTCACGCCAGTAGAGTTTTTACGCGAACATATCGTCGATCTTGCTTTGATCAAGCGT
>DNGD01000145.1 GCA_003486725.1 Rhodospirillaceae bacterium | reverse complement strand
CGCTGCGGCGGTGCTGGTGATAAAAGGAAGGCTATGAGTTGTTATCTAGCAAGAGCGTTAGGGTGATGAACCGGTCTCGTTCCCGCCTTTGTGGGATGAGTGGGGGCACTCCCTTTTTCTGTTTCGGTTTTCGGCTGTACCAAATAGTTCTTAAACGGCTCATTCGGATCCGGTAGATGAAAGCCTTTAACTGGGCCGTTAGATAATCCTGTCATCTCAAACCTCCTATCGGCATTTTGAGCCGAAAATTATTCATTCAATATGGCCTCATCATACATCCAAAAGATTAGGATAGCGTTACGGTTGGTTAAAATGTCGCCTTTTATCCCTTCCCTTTCTTGGTAATTTGTTTACCATAACAGGGGTTAGTCCCTCAAAAGGAGCCTTTTCCATGATCTCTCTTCTCTGGTGGCATTGGGCGCTTGTCGGTTTTGGCTTTATTCTGGCCGAGCTTGCCCTGCCTGCGTTTTTCCTTCTTTGGTTTGGGGTTGGCGGGTTTCTGGTTATGGCGGCATTATTGATCGCGCCGGCCCTCGCCTTGGAAGCGCAACTCCTCCTTTGGACGGTGTCCTCCATCGCGATGATGGCGCTGTGGTTCACGGTGTTTAAGCGTGGTTATCATAAAGTTTTCATTGGTCGTTCGTCCGCCAACCTTGTCGGCGAAATCGGCATGATCGTCGAGGTGGTCGCGCCATATAAAGAAGGCAAGGTTCGTTTTCAAAAACCCATCGTCGGGTCTGATCTGTGGGACTGCATGGCACAGGAAGAACTCATCGCGGGAACCCGCGTTCGTGTGGAAAGCGTGGAAGGCAACAAAGTCATTGTGAAGAAAGTTGGAAAATGAGGCGTCTGTCGCTGATCGACATTCTCTCTTTTGCTTTTTCCGCGCTGATCGGGGTGGCGGTGCTTTGGGGCGTGCTTGCGCTCTTTGCCTTTTCCCTCGTCATTGTCTTGCCCGTCCTTCTTGTCTTGGGACTGAGCTGGGCAGGCTATGTATGGTGGAAAATGCGCAACTTTTCCGCTGACACGAACATCATTAATGGCGAGTCGCGAGAGATCGTCGAACCCGCCGAGGACGGCACCTATACCGTTACAAAACATGTCGAGATGACCTTTGAGAAAAAGGCCCCCACCCACGAAAACCCCGTTAAGGAGGATTAAGCCATGGAACCATCATTGATTGTCGTCATAGCCCTGTTTGTCTTTGTGTTTGTCACAATCGCCAAGGGTATCCGCATCGTGCCGCAAGGCGAGGAATGGGTCATCGAGCGTCTGGGCAAATACAACGAGACCTTTATGCCCGGCCTCAACATTATGATCCCCTATATCGACAATGTGTCGCAAAAGGTGGTGACCAAGGATGTGCTTCTGGATGTGCAGGAACAGGAAGTGATCACCAAGGATAATGCCGTGATCCTGACGAATGCGATCGCGTTTGTAAAAGTGACCGATCCCGTCAAGGCCGTTTATGGTGTCGTCGATTTCGCTGGCGCGATCCGCTATCTGATCATGACCACGCTGCGCTCGATCGTGGGCGAAATGGAATTGGATCAGGCACTTTCCTCGCGCGATCAGATCAAGGCGCGCTTGCGTGAATCGATTGCCGAAGAAGTGCTCGATTGGGGATTGACCGTTCGCTCTGTCGAAATTCAAGACATCAAGCCTTCTCCCTCGATGCAAAAGGCGATGGAGCTGCAAGCGGCTGCCGAACGCGAACGTAAGGCCACCGTGACCAGAGCGGAAGGCGATAAGCAGGCGGCAATCTTGCAGGCCGAAGCGCGCCTCGAAGCCGCGCGCCGCGATGCGGAAGCACAGGTCCTGCTCGCCGATGCCTCGGCGCAGGCCATTCAGATGGTGATGAAGGCCTCGGCTGGCGCGGATACGTCGCTCGCCTATCTGCTGGGCGAGAAATACATTCGCTCGATGGAAAAGATGGCGACTTCGCAAAACGCCAAGACCGTTCTCCTGCCTGCCGATATTCAGGAAACCGTGCGCGGTTTGATGGGGCGGATCAGGGGCGCTTAACCCGTCTTTTGACCCCCGAAGAGAAGATAGGCTGTAACGCCCCTCTAGAATGCCCTTTGCGGGCGTCTGAAGGGGTGCTACAGCCATTATTTTGACCCCTCGGCTATACCTGTAGCCTCCGATTTTGACCCGTCTAGAATCGCCGGAAAATCGGCCTAGCGCCTGCGCTATTTTGGAACCGAAACGACTAAAAAATTAACCATACTGGAAAGTATATTCCGGATTCGAAACATACTCAAAAAAGGTGTATTATGCCGTCTGATGACAACCATTATTTATGGGGTATCAGACATGAATCGCACAGATCCCCAAAAACTTGTTGGCTTTGCCGTGCCGGGGCAATTCGATTACCCCGCGTTGCCCGACAACCAAACGATTTGGAAGAACAACCTTGTTCGCGTCGGTTTGGGAAAAGACAATAAGGCGTTAAAGATTGAGCTTTGTAACGTAGGGCTTTTGGAGCTTACCGGCTTTGTGCCTTTTATCGAGGGATACCTTACAGGGCATGGGCTGAAGCTGGGGAAGCGCTCGCTTATCCCCACGCCTGCGAAAGATGAAGTGGGAGGGGACGCGGCGAGAGTCGTTCTGTCGATTGGTGTGGAAAAGGATTCTCCGGTTTCCCCCCACATCGTCGTGGCGAGCATGAAAAGCGCTATACCCGCGCCTTTGTAAAGACTCCCCTTCATAATTCATCCTTTCTGCTATAGTGAAGGACAGCTAAGATTGGGCGCGGCGGTTGCCGCGCCTTTTGTTTGGAGAAAAAAGTTGCTCGTTTTAGGAATAGAAACCAGTTGCGATGAAACGGCCTGTGGCATTGTCACCGATCAGGCGGAGGGCGATGCGCGCGTTTTGGCGCATATCGTCGCCACGCAATTCGAAGAACACAAACCCTATGGTGGCGTGGTGCCGGAAATCGCGGCGCGCGCGCATCTGGACAAGATCGATGATGTGGTGCGCGAGGCGCTGACCGCCGCGAAGGTCACGCTGGATCAAATCGACGGGATCGCCGCGACCTGTGGCCCCGGTCTCATCGGCGGCGTCATGGTCGGCGCGATGATGGGCAAGGCGATGGCCGCCGTTTCGGAAAAGCCCTTTATCTCCATCAATCATCTGGAGGCCCATGCGCTGACCGCGCGGCTGACGAACGATGTCGCGTTTCCCTATTTGCTGCTGCTGGTCTCGGGCGGGCATTGCCAATTGCTGTTGGTCGAGGCGGTCGGACATTATCGCCGCCTTGGCACCACGCTGGATGATGCGGTTGGCGAATGCTTTGATAAAAGTGCCAAACTGCTAGGCCTCGGTTATCCGGGCGGGCCGCTTCTTGAAAAAGCTGCCGCTAGCGGCAATCCAAAGGCGTTTGATCTGCCGCGCCCGATGATGGGGCGCGCGGGGTGCGACTTTTCTTTTTCAGGATTGAAGACGGCGGTGCGTCTGGCGGTCGAGGCCGCGCGCAAGCCGTTGTCCTCACCGTTCGTTTCCGATATGTCGGCGAGTTTGCAAGGTGCCATTGCGGACATCCTCGTGGATCGCACGCGCCATGCCTTTGGCTTGCTGGCCAAACAAAACGTGCGCCCGTCCGCGCTGGTCGTGGGCGGCGGGGTCGCGGCCAATGGTGCGATCCGTGCGGCGCTCACCGCGCTTTCTACCGGACAGGGCGTTCCCTTTGTGGCGCCGCCGATCTCTCTTTGCACCGATAACGGCGTGATGATAGCATGGGCGGGGCTGGAGCGTTTGCGCCTTGGTCTGACCGACGGTCTTGATTTCCGCTGCCGCCCGCGCTGGCCGCTGGATGAGCTTAAAAAGGAAACGGCATGACACAACTTCAACATTTCGGCGTGATCGGTGGTGGCGCATGGGGCACGGCGCTCTCGATGGCGCTGCTCCGCGCGGGGCGTGATGTGACGTTGTGGGCGCGCAGCGCCGAGGTGGTCGATGCCATCAACAACACCCATGAAAACACGGTGCATCTGCCGACTGTCGCTTTGGATGAACGGCTGAAAGCCACGAACGATATGACGGCGCTGGCCGCGTGCGACGCGTGGCTGCTGGTCACGCCGGTGCAGTACACGCGCGGCGTTTGCACGCAGCTTGAGGCGATCAAAGCCTCCCGCAACATTCCCGTTGTGCTGTGCTGCAAGGGTATCGAGATGGGCACACTGAAGTTCCCGTCGACGATTGTCGGCGAAGCGCTGGGCGCGCATCCGCTGGCCGTGTTGTCGGGGCCGAGTTTTGCGATTGAAGTGGCGCGGGATCAACCGACGGCGGTGACGCTGGCGTGCGCCGATCAGGCGCTGGGCATGGCGCTTTGTCAGGCGATCGGCAGCCGCGCCTTTCGTCCCTATTACAGCGCCGACCTTACGGGCGTGCAAATCGGCGGCGCGGTTAAAAACGTTCTGGCCGTTGCCACGGGCATCGCGCTGGGCTGCGGCATGGGCGAAAATGCCCGCGCGGCACTAATCACGCGTGGGCTTGCCGAAATCATGCGCCTTGGCGCGGCGCTGGGGGCCACGCCGGAAACCTTGATGGGGCTGTCGGGGCTGGGCGATCTGGTTTTGACATGCTCATCCACGCAATCGCGCAATATGTCGCTGGGCGTCGCCTTGGGGCAGGGGCGCAAACTGGCGGATATTCTGGGCGAGCGCAAAAGCGTCGCCGAGGGCGTGCCTACGACGGCTTCGGCGGCCGCGCTCGCACAACTGAAAAAAGTGGACATGCCGATTGTGATGGCGGTCGATGCGATCCTCAATCAAGGCGCGAATGTCGCCGATGTAATCGCTACGCTTCTGGCCCGCCCGATCAAGGTGGAAACGGCGTAAGAGTTCTTAAGTCTGCAAGAACGCGCGTTTGGTGCCGTCCAGCATCAGGCAGGTGAGGTGCCCCGTCGCATAAGCACCCGTGTCGATGCCGATGCGGTTGTGCTTGACTTCCGGCTCTGCCGAAATGGTGTGACCGTGGATGATCAGCTTGTCGTAAGTGGTGCGTGAGGTCAGGAAATCGCCCCGCGCCCAAAGCTGGTCTTCGGGTTGCTGCGCCTCCAGCGGCACGCCTTCCTTCACGCCCGCATGGACGAAATAATAATCACCGAAGGTCGCGGAAAAGATCGTCTTTTCCAAAAACGCTTGGTGGGCGGGCGGAACCTTTTCGGAAAAAGACTTGTACAGCGCGTCGATCTTTTGCTCGCCCACGCCATTAAAAGCGTTGACGCCATAGCTGGCGACCGTGGCCGCGCCGCCCCATTGCAGCCACGAGGGCGCGACGGTGAGATCGCCTTTCAGGAAAAGCCGCATCATCTCGTCATGGTTGCCGCGCAGGAATATCGGCTCCAGCCCTGCAGCGAAGCTGCCCGTCAGGCGCTCCAGCACGCCGCGCGAGTCGATGCCGCGATCGATATAGTCGCCAAGGAAAACGAGTTTCTTTGTTTTGCCCGTCAGCTGCGTCGCGTTCGCTTCGATCATCGCGAGCAGGCGCGTGAGCAGATCCAGCCGGCCATGGATATCGCCGACGACATAAAGACGTGTTTCGGGAGGGGCAGAAGGTTTCTTTCTCATAAGGGCAATTCTAGCGAAACCGTAATAAAATCGCGACTCAATTTATGGGCAAAAAGGCCGTTTTGCGGCCTCAAAAACCCCGTTTCTGCTTTGTTAACGAGTTGGCGCTATGGGTTTGATGGAAGAAAACAAGCGGGAGTCTCAAGCGATGTTGAGCCATTATGATGCCGTGGGAATAGTGGGCGTTGCCTTGGGGCTATATGCGTACGCGCGGCTTCAGTGGCAGCGTGATTATGCTAAACGGCTAAGTTATTCGCTGCTCAACACAATCAACGCTACCTTGCTGCTTTATTCTTTATCCAACAGTTGGAATTTGGCCGCAGTGATTAGCACAAGCATGTTTGGCTTGCTCAGCCTTTATGGCGTTTATCGCTGCCTTAAATACACCTATCGCGGGGACGAGGTTCTTAAGCGGCTAGCAGACCGTACGCGTACCAGCGCACCAGACCCTTTGTAACAACGTCGGTAATGATGTTGTGCACGGTCTCGTCGGTGGGCTCGGTCGTGTCCATGATTTGCGCCGCCAGTGCGGGGTT
>DNGD01000060.1 GCA_003486725.1 Rhodospirillaceae bacterium | reverse complement strand
TGGGCCAGCCGCCCCCTGATGGCGCAGGTGGGTGAGGCCAAACTTCATGTGAACGTGATGCCGCTTCTGCAAAAACGGCTGGAAGTCGTCGCCTTTGAGCTTCAGGGCGCGGATGTGCAGCTGGAAACAAGCCCCGGAGGCGTAGTGAACTGGTCGTTTGACACGCCAAAGACGAAAGAACCGGAAACGGCAAAGGCCGAGAAAAAAGCGGCGGCAAAAGCCGACCAACCCATCACCCTTGAAGTCCAGAAAATCACCGTGACCAAGGCACGCATCGGCATCAAGAACAAAGAAGGCAAGCTTAGTCTTTATGATGTGCCCAGCCTGACGCTGACCGATAGCGTGAAAGGCACGCGCCTGCATTTCAGCGGCACGGTTGCCGATAAGGTGACCGAGATCGACATGACGGGGGGTCGTCTGGATGCCCTCATGGGGGCGAACTGGCCGTTCAACATGAAGATCATCCATGACAAGCTCAAGATCGATGCGCGTGGCAGTCTGAACGACAACATCAAGAAAATCACGATCGACGAATATATGCTGGAGGCGGGCGACTCGAAAGCAAAAGGTCAATTGACCATCGCACTGGGCGGCGCGCGCCCTGTCCTTAAAGGCACGATGACCAGCCCCTTCCTTGATCCCGATGATTTGAAGACAGAGAGCGAAAGCGAACCTTCTTCAAAGAAAGAAGGGAAAGCAGAAAAGCCTACGGCCTCCTCCGGCAAGATTTTCAGCCGTGAGCCGCTTTCCTTTGATGCGCTGCGTACGGTTGATTTGGATCTTGCCCTGACGATCGATGAACTTGTTGCCGGCATGACCTCTGTCAAACAATTCGCGACAAAGGTTGTGCTCAACAATGGCCGCCTTGTGCTTTCCCCTGTTACGGGCACGGTTGCCGGCAGTAAAACGGAAGGCGCCTTAACGCTCGATGCGTCCGCCTCTCCCACGGGCCTCGCCTTCAACTTCAAGGCACCGGATATGGATTTGTCCCAGCTGGTAAAGCTGGGCAATATGGAATCCGCGATCTCGGGCAAAAGCGATGTGTCCCTGACCCTGCAAACGTCGGGGCGGAGCGTTCACGATTTCGCCTCCGTTGCCAACGGCCAAGTCACTCTTCATATGATGCGGGGCACGATTTCCCAAAGCGAGCTGAAAAGCATTGCGGGATCGCTTCTCGATCTTTTTGCGCCGGGGATTGGATCACTCACCAACACGGGGGTTAACTGCATCGCCGCCCGTTACAAGATCACCAACGGCCTGATGGAAACTACGGGGCTGCTGATCGACACAGACATGACGACGATTGCGGGCAGCGGCTATATCAATCTGGCGGACGAGCGCATCAACATGAACCTGCACACACGGCCCAAGAGCATCAGCCTTGGCGGGATGGTGCCGGCTATGAAGATTCTGGGTGGCCTTTCCGCGCCGACCTTTACGATGGATACCGCCGGCACTGTCGAGAAAGTCGCGGGGCTCATTATGGGCGGATCAAAAGCGGGGGACGGCGTGCCGACCTTGCTGAAGGTGCCGGCTGGCCAAAACGCCTGCGCTGCCACGTTGGATGATCCGGCCGCCGCCGCTGCGGCAGCGGTCGAGCCGACCAAACCGCTTGTTCCCACCAAATTTGACGCCGAGGGCATTAAAAACACCGTAAAAGATGCCGGTGACAAATTGCTGAAAGGCCTAGGCAACGGCCTGTTCGGGCAGTAAAAGCAGACCATGACAAAACACAAAACGAAAACGACCCCCGTCTATGACGTTGTGGCGGACGGCGATGGATTTGCCCTGCACCGCGACGGACGCTTTTTGATGACGCCCGCCGGATTGGCCTTTCGCGTGCCGACATTGGACTTGGCAAACCAGATCGCCGAGGAATGGCGCGCGCAGGGCGAGAAAATCCTTCCGGCCACCATGCCGATGACACAGCTCGCCGCCACGGCTTTTGACATCGTCGCCAAAGATCGCGCCAAGATCGTGCGCGGCCTGACGGGCTATGCCACCAGCGAGCTGCTCTGTCACTTTGCGCAGGAACCGGAGGCTCTCACCGAAAAGCAACGCGTGGCATGGCAGCCCTATCTGGATTGGTGCGCCCAGCGCTATAACGCGCACTTTGTGACAGGTTGCGGCGTGATGCCCATCCGGCAAAATCCGGATACGGTGCCCACGCTGACCGCCGTGATCGACGCCTTTGACGATTTTTCCCTTGCGGGTCTCAGCAGCGCGACGGACAGCACTGGCTCGTTGGTTTTGGGTCTCGCGCTGGCGGAAGGCTTCACAACCGCGCAAGACATCTTCCACGCGTCCGTTCTGGATACGCTTCACCAAGCCATTCGCTGGGGCGATGATCCCGTGACCATTGCCCGCCATACCTCCATTCAAAAAGACCTTGAGGCCTGCGAAAAATGGTTTGCGTTGCTGCGCCAAGACGCGGCGACGACCGACACAGTTTAACAAGACAAAAAACATTGAAAGAAGACTTATGACAATCGCCGCCCCCGTTATTATCCTTGTTCACCCACAGCTTGTCGAAAATATCGGCATGACCGCGCGCGCGATGGCGAATTGCGCGCTGACCGAAATGCGCATCGTGGCGCCGCGTGATCCGTGGCCGCTGGGCGATATCCACCGCCAGCGCATGATGGCCGCCTCGTCCGGCGCGGATGATATTCTGGAAAACGCCAAGCACTACGACACGGTCGAGGCCGCGATTGCAGATTTGAACCATGTCTACGCCACGACCTCGCGCGAAAACGACATGACCAACCGGATCATGACGCCACGCGCCGCCATCCCCGAAATGGTCGAGCGCGTGCGTGACGGTCAAAAGGTCGGCGTGTTGTTTGGCCCCGAGCGCATGGGGCTGATCAATGATTATATCGCGATGGCGGGCACCA
>DNGD01000106.1 GCA_003486725.1 Rhodospirillaceae bacterium | reverse complement strand
TGAGGCCGCAGGCCCGATCACGGACGAGGCCATCGCTGTCGGGGCGAAGGTCGTCTGGATGCAGCTTGACGTCGTCAATGAGCCTGCCGCCGAGCGCGCGCTTGCCGCAGGGCTAAAAGTTGTCATGAACCGCTGCCCGCACATTGAGCTTAACGCGTAGGCTCAAAGGGGCGTGCGACCCGAAAGATGCTGTTCGGGTATTTTTCGTGCTTGCGGATAATGCCCTCGATCACTTTATTATCCAAATAGTCTTGAATGGCTGTGTTGAAAGCCATCTGCATGCCCGTTTCACCGAACTTGAAGCCATAGACACTTGGGAAGAGGCGGATTGGATCGTCAGGAATCAGATTGCGAATTTTGCCTGGGTTGTGACCCATAAACTCCAGCGCTGTGATGGTATCTATCAGAACAACGTCAGCTTTGCCTGTAGTTACGTTCAAAATCATCGACGCGCGATCTGTTGAATTTGGCAAGGACATCGTTTGTGCTTTTGGAAATGACTCATAGGCAATCAGTCCAGCCATTTCGCCATCAATAACTGCGATTTTGACATTTTCATTGTTGATTTGATCGATCTTCGTAACGCGTTGGTCGTCTTCTCGAACCCAAACACCGACACCGCTGTAAAGCACGGGGGTTGTATAGGTTTCAAGAGCGGCCCGAAGGGCAAGGGGCCAAACGCCGGAGCAAAAGGCATCATAGCGGTTGGAAACCAAATCTTCATTGTAAGTCGCGTAGCTGGCTTCTTGAGTCCATTCGACTTTGACCCGCAAAGCCTCGGCAATCTTCAAGGTGATGTCATAGAATATGCCTGAAAACGCGCCTGTGTTAGGATCCTTCCGAAAGAAGAGTTGATCGGTAACATAACCACAGCGTAGTGTTTTGGTGCGCATAACGCGCTCAAAAACTGTTTCCTCTTTTAGCTGCGGTGCTTCTTGTGGCGTGTTCAGCGCTTGTCCACCAACAAACCCGATGGCGGTGATGAGAATGGCGATCAATACAGATTTAAAGGTCATGGTGCCCCCCCGACAATGCGACTGACAACCAATACCCTACGACGTGTGTGTTGTTGTTTCAAGAGATTATCGGTTTTGCCATGCTCTGCGTTGGCGAAGAAGCCTCAGGTTGGTGCAATCAGCGTCTTCTTTTCCTCTATTTCTGTTGGTGTGGGCTGATGGCCGTGCCCCTTCTTACTATGATCCTCGCCAATCATCAAAACAACGGCGGGGTGAACGAAGAGGGTAAAGAGCGTGCCGATGGCAAGGCCTGCCGCAATCACCAGACCCATATTAAAGCGCGACACCGCTCCCGCGCCATCGGCGAAGACCAGCGGCATCACACCCAAAACCATGGCTGCCGTTGTCATCAAGATAGGCCGCAGACGAACGCCGGAGGCGTGGATGATGGCTTCGCGTTTGCCGACCCCTTGCAGCATCAGCTTGTTCGCGAACTCGGCGATCAGAATGCCGTGCTTACTGATCAGGCCCATCAGCGTGACAAGGCCGACCTGCGTATAGATGTTGATGCTCGCGCCGCCAAGACCGACGGTAATAAACAGCAAGGCCCCCGCAATCGCCATCGGCACGGATATTAGGATGGTGATCGGATCGCGGAAAGACTCGAACTGCGCGGAGAGCACAAGGAAGACGATGATTAGCGCGAAGACAAAGGTCATCACGAAGCCGCTTTTTTCTTGCATGAACTGACGCGACGAACCGGCAAAATCGACTTCATAACCTTGCGGCAGGGCAGTTTGACCAATGTCTTCCAGTTTGGTCAGCGCATCGCCAAGGCCGATGCCGGGGAACATGACGCCCGAAACAATCGCGGCGTTCATCTGTTGGAAGTGGTTGAGCGTCTGCGGCACGGTCTTCATCGTGATTGTCGCCACCGTCGAAAGCGGGATGGAATCGCCGCTCGCGGTTCGGATATAATATTCCTTCAGCTGCTCGCTGTTCAGGCGGCTTTTCTGCTCGACCTGCGGGATGACCTTGTATGACCGTCCCGAAAAGCTGAAATAGTTGACATAGCCGCCACCCAGCATCGCGCTCAGCGCGCCGCAGATATCGCTCATCGACAGGCCCAGTTGCGCGGCCTTGTCGCGGTCGATTTGAACGGTGGCTTGAGGCAGATCGAATTTCAAGTCCGTATCGAGGAACATGAACATGCCACTGTCCAGCGCTTGTTTTAAATAATCATCGGCGACGGTTACCAGACGCTCATAATTTTCGGTTGTCTTGATCACGAACTGAATAGGCAGACCGTGCGCGCCGGGCAGAGAGGGGGGCTGAAACGCCACGCCCTTGACGCCCGGAATGGAGGACACGTCTTGTTGCACGATCGATTGCAGCTCGGTGGCGGAGCGTTCGCGTTCATCCCAAGGCTTCAAGACGACGCCGGAGAAAGAAACGCCGGGCAAATCCATTTGGAACACGTGGTCGGTTTCGGGATAGGTGGAAAACAGACGGTACGCCTCATGCGTATAAAGCAGCCGTTGTTGCAGTGTCGCGTTGGGCGCAGCGGAACCAAAGGTAATAACGACGCCTTGGTCTTCCTGCGGCGCCAACTCGGACCGTGACGTGCTGTACAGGAAGAAGATGCTGCCCAAAACGATAACTGAAAACACGACGGTGACAGGTAGAAAGTTGAAGCTGCGATCCAGAATGCGTTCGTACCAATGACGCAATTTCTCGAACTTCTCTTCCAGCCAGTCGACAAGGCATTCATGCCACACGGTGCATTGCTCGGCGGGCCGGTGAGGTTTCAGGATCTTCGAGCACATCATGGGGGAGAGGGTCAGCGCAATGATGGTCGAGATCGTGACGGCACCCACCAGCGTAAAGGCAAATTCGGTGAACAGCGCGCCCGTCAGGCCGGTTTGAAACCCGATGGGAAGATAAACGGCAACCAGAACGATGGTCATCGTGATGATCGGCGCGGCCAGCTCATGCGCGGATTTGATTGCGGCCTCAAAGGGCGAAAGGCCTTCTTCCATGTGGCGGTCGACGTTTTCGACGACGATAATCGCGTCATCAACCACAAGCCCGATGGCCAGAACGAGCGCGAGCAGTGTCAGCAAGTTGATCGAGAAGCCGAACATCATCATCATCGTGAACGTGCCGATGAGCGATAGGGGAATGGCGATGGTCGGGATGAAAACCGAGCGCGGTGAGCCAAGGAACAGGAAGATCACCAGCGTGACGATGATTACGGCCTCAAGCAGCGTCCACACCACCTCGTTGATGGAGCTGTTGACGAATTTGGTGCTGTCGTAAACGATCTCGCCGTTCAGGCCGGTCGGCAAATTGGCTTGAATGTCGGGGAAGGCTTCGCGCACGCGGCCAATCACGTCCAGCAGGTTGGCCGTAGGCGTAATCTGAATGCCGATATAGACGGCTTCCTGCCCATCGAAACCGACACGTGCTTCATAGCTGTCAGAGCCCAGCGTGACGTTTGCCACGTCTTTCAGGCGAACGATCGCGCCGCCATCCTCTTTGACGATCAGATTGCGAAATTCCTCCAGCGAGCGCAAATCGGTGGACGCGCTCAAATTGACCTGCACCATCTGCCCCTTGGTGTTACCAAGGCCGGAGATATAGTGGTTCTTCGCCAGCGCGCCCGACACGTCGGCGGCAGTAAGGTCATAGGCCGAGAGCTTGACGGGGTCGAGCCACGCGCGCAGCGCGAAGTTTTGCGCGCCCAGAATCTCGGCGGTCTGAACGCCTTCGATGGATTGCAGCTTGGGCTGTACGACGCGCAGCAGATAATCGGTGATGCTGTTTTGCGGCAACGTGGAGCGGCCAAAGCCCAGATACATGGCGGCGATGGTCTCGCCGACGCTCATCTTGATGACGGGTTGTTGCGATTCCGGCGGCAGCTGGTTGCGAACCGAGCTGACCTTGTTGCTGATTTCCGACAGCGCATCGTTTGAATTATAGTTCAAGCGAAGATTGGCGGTGATGGTGCTCAGGCCGTTTTGGCTTTTCGACGACATATAATCAATGCCATTGGCCTGTGCGATCGCGTTTTCAAGCGGCGTGGTGATGAAGCCCGCGACGACATCGGCGTCTGCGCCGTAATAGGTGGTGGTAATCTCGACCGTTGCGTTTTCGGTGCGTGGATATTGCAAAATGGGCAGCGAAAAAACCGCACGCAGACCCAGCACCAAAATCAACAGACTGACCGTGGTGGCCAGAACCGGACGACGGATAAAGATTTCAGTAAAGTTCATGACCCTATTTATCCTTCGGCATCGGATTGGTGTCGCTG
>DNGD01000178.1 GCA_003486725.1 Rhodospirillaceae bacterium | reverse complement strand
CCTCAACCGACGGGTGCCCAAGGCTTTTACGCTTCCCGTCTCCTAGTGAGTTTCGGTGCGACGGCGCGCCGCTGAACTCAAATGATGAGCAGCTTGAAGAGTTTGTATATGACCTATCCAATCTTGGAGTACGACTCAACACAAAATGCTTTTATTGAACCTTCAAAAGTAATCAAACTTCGAAATATGCCTGAGCATTGTGTTATCTGTATCTTCAGAGAAGTGATTGATAAGGTTATTGCTGAACACAATGCCAAGATGCTAGTAGAAAACCGATGGGAAGATGGACCTCACCCCGTATATGAGATTTCATACCAAAATCAGCAACTGGCTTTCTTTCATCCAGGCGTCGGTGCACCTTTGGCAGCAGGTTTGCTCGAAGAAGTAATTGCGTTTGGTTGTCGGAAATTCATTGCCTGTGGTGGCTGTGGGGTTCTCGAAAAAGATATGACCGTTGGCAGCCTCATTGTGGTTTCTGGGGCAATCCGTGACGAAGGGGTCTCATATCATTACCTGCTACCAGACCGGGAAGTCATTGCTAATGAAGTCGGCGTAAATGCACTGGTCAAGGCACTGAGCCATCGCGGAGTTCCATACCGCGTAGGAAAAACATGGACAACAGATGCGCCATACCGTGAGACACCGAACAAAATAGCCGAGAGAAAAAAAGAGGGTTGTCTTGCCGTGGAGATGGAAAGCGCAGGGATGATGGCAGTTGCCCAGTTTCGGGGCGTAGTTTTTGGACAGGTCTTATATAGCGGTGATGACCTGAGTGGTACAGAATGGGATAATCGTACCTGGCAGTCAAGAGATGAAATACGTGAAAGCCTTTTCTGGCTTTGTGCAGATTGCGTCAATCGGAAATCAGAGGATGACCATGCACAAGTGGTTTACAAAGACTATGTAAATACAGCGAAACAGCTAGAGCGTGAAATTAATTCAACATTTCACGCTTGGAAAGTCATCAAAGGTTGGGTAATTGCGTTCTTGATTTCAGGCTTTGCATTTCAAATATCTTATGCTGTAGCGCCTATAAATAAATATAGATCTAAAGATCTTAATGCTGGCATGGTGATAGTTTCTTTGATAATTGTTGTTTCGGCTTATGGCATACCAATTACTTGGGTGTCCAAAAGAAATAAATTGATTCGTGAACACGAGGAAATACGAGCCGCTGAAATTGAAAAGCCCAAATCTGGTTTTCAAGAATTTTATGTCACTTGGAAGAAAGAAAAAAGTAAAGAACAACTGATGACAGCCCTTTCTCCAGAGAATAAAAGGTGTGCGTCCCCTTTTTGCTTTTTTGACTTGTATCAATTTCATCGGGCACTAGGCGCGTAGCTTGGCCTTAACTGAAGTGCTACCATCAATTTGGAGACATGACAGATGAACAAAATAGATTTTGCGAAACTCCGCGATGAGATGGTTGACCGCCATATAGCAGGTCGTGGTGTGCACTCGCCCCTAGTTCTCGACGCAATGCGAATCGTGCCGCGCGAGGTCTTCCTACCCGAGAATCTGCGGGAATTCGCCTACGAAGATGCGCCGCTGCCGATAGCGGAGGGGCAGACGATCTCTCAGCCTTATATTGTCGCGCTGATGACCGATGCTTTGGCTCTCGAAGGCGGCGAAAGGGTGCTGGAGATCGGCACCGGCTCGGGTTACGCCGCGGCCGTCCTCTCGCGCATTGCCAGGGATGTTTACACGGTCGAGCGCATCGGCCAGCTTGCCGAGAAGGCGGCTGCGGCGCTGGCCGACCTCGGTTATGCCAATGTGCATGTGCTGCATGCCGACGGAACGCGCGGCTGGACCGATCACGCACCCTATGATGCGATCGTGGTCGCGGCGGGTGGCCCCGAGGTGCCCGAATCGCTGAAGGCGCAACTCAAAATCGGAGGCCGGCTGGTGATTCCCGTGGGGGTCGATCGGCGGGTGCAGGAATTGGTACGTGTGACCCGCGTGTCAGGGACCCAATACAAGAGGGAAGATATCGCGGATGTCCGTTTTGTCCCACTGGTGGGCGAGGAAGGCTGGGCGCCGGAAGCGGGCGGCTCCGTCTCGCCGTAATATCGCCCCACGGTCAAAACGGCAGGGGGCGCGCTGGCCAAGGTTGTTGCGGCATCCTGTGAAAAGTTCGAGACGATAGACTCCGACGACCTCGAACCGCTGCTTCGGCGGATTGGCGATGCGCGCATCGTCCTGCTCGGCGAGGCAACGCATGGCACCTCGGAGTTCTATCGCATGCGCGAGCGCATTTCGCGCGAGCTGATCGGAAAAAAGGGGTTCTCCTTCATCGCCATCGAGGGCGATTGGCCGGACGCCGCGCGTATGGATCATTACGTTCGGCATGCGCAATACCCGCCATCCGAATGGACGGCATTCGCCCGTTTCCCTGTCTGGATGTGGCGCAACCGGGAGGTGCGGGATTTTGTCGACTGGTTGCGAGCGCGCAATGCGCTTGTCGAAGCATACAAGAGGGTGGCGTTTCATGGCCTCGATCTGTACAGCCTCTATAACTCGATCCGCTCGGTCTTGAACTACCTGGACGATATCGACCCACAGACCGCGCAAGTCGCGCGCCTGCGCTATGGATGCCTGACGCCGTGGCAGGCGGATCCCGCCACCTATGGTCACGCAGCGCTGACCGGCGCCTACCAGACCTGCGAGCGTGAGGTTGTGTCCATGCTCACGGACCTCATGCAGAAGCGCGGGGGCTATGCCGAGCATGATGGCGAGCGCTTCCTGGATGCCGTGCAGAACGCCCGCCTCGTCGCCAATGCCGAGTCCTATTACCGGGCC
>DNGD01000147.1 GCA_003486725.1 Rhodospirillaceae bacterium | reverse complement strand
GGCAGGGCGAGGGGATCGGATTCGGCGGGCGAGTTGGTAATGAATGCAGGAAGGTTCGCCCATGTAATGCTGTCCCAATTCAGGAAAAGGTTCGTTGTCCAGTTCACCGCCGCAACGCCTTGGCCCATCGGCGAGCCCTGAATCGTGAAAACGCCTTGCCGATAAGTGCGGGGCACGGTGCCGGTAAGAACGCCGATTTCGTAGACGTAACGCCCTGGCGCATAGTTGACGGCAGACGGAGAAAAGGTGAAGTCAACAACTCCAGACGCCGTGTTGCCGACAAAGGCCCAGGTGGACGTTGACGCCGCTGCCGCCGTGTTGCTCGTGCTCCACTGCATAAACGGAGTGCAGTTCGTCAAGTCGGACGCCGTGCCCCCGTCGTTGAATGTGGCGCGGAAAACGGTTTCGTTCCCTCGATAGGCAAGGATTCCGGGGGCGCTGTCGTTGCGCGAATTCACATTGATCGGGTATGGAGCGGGGGCGGCAACCGCATAACCGGCCAAGGCGAGAAAGACCAAAATGCTTTTCATCGTGTTTTCCTTTTTCATGCTTCCAGTCCCGTGAATGACCCGCCATAAACAACAGACCATTGCGGAGCGCCGAGCCATATTTCCGTGAGGTTCCAATACCCGCGCCCGAGGTAGGACAACTGAGTGGGCTCCTTTAGCCATTCATAGGGCTCCACCGCCAAGTCGGGTTGCGAAATCCAGAACAGTTCTCTGACCAACTTTTTGTTGGTGGCGTTAAGAGGCGGCAGATCGGTCACCGTGTTGGCCTGCTTGCACGACTTTTGAATCAGCTTGTCGCTTGTGGTTTTCCACGATTGCCGCAGCTCGTAATATGAGGACTGATAAGACTCCTGCCCATGCGTCAAATGCCCGTAGAGCGCCTTTTGCAAATCGGTCCATCCCGCAATAATCGTTGCCGTGGATTGGTTGTAATCCCCGCCAATCCTGTGCTCATACAGGTTGCGAACCTGCAGCACTTGCTCATTCGTGAGCGATGAAAAATAGGGCGCGGTATAGATGTCCCGCACAACCTTGATCTGATTCAACTCTTGAATGGATTCCTCAACGCCCGGAATGCCGTTGCCGGGTGTTGCTCTCTCATAGTTCGCTGTGAGCGTTGCCCGCCCCTTGGCATCCTCGACAACGCGAACGCCGGCCAACCCTGAAAGCGCCGTTGCCGTTGCCAGCAGAGCGGCCTCCTTAATGCGGATTGCGGCGGTTGGCCCGGTGTAGGTATAGACCGATGTTTGAGCGCCGCCAACAGGCGTGATCCGCTCAACGGACTCATCGAGTCCGCCGTCTGATTGTGTTGGAAGAATTTCGGTAGCCATTTAATCCCCCGCGCCGGTTGAATTAGGGTTTGCGGAATCGACGGCCGCTTTCAGTTCCCGAATCGCTTCCGTGTTTTCCTTTACCGCCTTGGCGCTGTCGATCTGCACTTGGATCACGCGATCACGTTCTGCCATGCCCGCCCGCTCGTTGCCGAGGAATCCGCCGATTCCGGCAAGCGAATCCGGGTTTACGCCGCGCCCCCGCGTGTTCTCCTGAATGCTGACAAGCCGCTCGGCAAGGCGCTGTTCCAGGTCGTTGACTCGCCGCGCTGTATCTTCCCGCTTTTTGCGCTTGTCATCCTCCCGCTTGACGAATGCCGCGAATTCCTTGTCTTTGTCGGAAAGCCATTTTTCCCCGAAAACCTTGACCGTCTTTTCCTGTTCCCCGCGCTTCTTTGCCTCGGCGGCGGCGGATGCCTCGGCGGCGGCGGCAACGAGGTCGGCTTTTTCTTTGGCGCGGATGGTCGCCGCATCCGCAGACTTCCCGGCCTCTGATTCCTCACGAGCAGAACCCATGGCTCGCCACTGCTTGAACATCGCAACCGGATTGCGAACCTTCCCGGCGTTAGACGCCTGAACCGCAACCGCATCAGTGACCTTTTCGTAAACCTTGTCGAGCCATCCGATGACAGGGATCAATGCCATTTTGGCATTGTTCATGTACCCGGCCCACCTGTCGCCGGCATTGTCCAAGCTGTCAATCGTGCGCCCAATGGCCTCGTCAACTTTGTCGTAGCCGGCCGCCATGTCCTCCAAAGCCAGCCTCGCCTTCGGCCCAACCTTCGCGCCGAACACTTCCGCAAGCGCTCCGGTGGCATTCGCGGATTCCAGCGCTGCCTTTGCCACGGCGCGGAAACGCTCATCGGGGGACATCTTCACCAGCTCGCCAATAGTCAGCCCGAGGCGCGTATAGACATCGTCGAGTTCTTTGCCGCCCGTTGCCGCCCCGAAAACGTCCGTTTCGATCTTGGAGAACATCTTCTGCAGTTCGTCCGTGCCGAGCCCCTGCTTGGCAAACACGGCATTAAGCGCGGCCATTTCTGACGTGAGGATTCCCACATTCCCGGCGGCATCGCTGATCTTGCCAGCCCAATCCATGAACGCCTTGCCGTATGAGACAACCGCGCCAACGGAAAACGCCACGCCCATGATGCCAGCAACGTCCTTCAAGGTTGCCTGCAGGGACTTCGCGCCCCCCTTGGACTTGGCAATCCCCGCCTCAAATTCCTGAGTGTCGAGCCCCATAACAGCCCGCAACCGCGCAACGACTCCGCCGCCGATGCTCATGACGCCTCCTTTTGCCGCGCCAGATAGGCGTCAAACCGCTCCGATTCCTCTACCGTTTCCAGCGTGGAATCCTGCCCCAAAATGTCCCGATGCGCGTCAAACAGGCAGCAGGCGACGGCGTAGGGGGTGTTCCATGCCGCCTCGATTCGGTCCGGATTCCCCGACGCAAGAAAGTCCACCAGCACCCAACCGAACGGAGCCGCCGCGCTGCGGGACTCGCCCTTGCCCTTGCCGTCTGAGACGGGCTTTTTGTGGCCTGGTGCCCGCGTGCAGTTCGCCACGTAATCCGATACCGCCGCGTGAACGTCCAACCACTCCCGCCGCTCCAGCGCCTTGTGCATGGCCCTCAGCGCCTTGATGCGGTAGTTTGGACGCAGGTTTAACATCTTCCCTTCCGCGTGCGTCCGTGTGGCGTACAGGAGCAGCGAGGCGGCTGCATTGCGGTCAAGGCGGGAGGAGTCGCAAAAGTATGGATTCCCCAAAGATGTCAAGGCGAACACATGCCACACGGAAAGCGAGGGGCAGGACACGCCCGCCACATTCCACCGATCCGGCAACATTGACGCCTGAAACCATGGGGAAATATACATCGGCCCTCCTTCGCTGTTAGACCACGGCCAACAGGTCCGTCTGTGCGATCAAGTCAAGCTCAACCTGTTCCGGTCCCCGGGTGTTGACCTTGCGGGCGCTGCGAATCTTCCACGCCGTTGCGCTGCCGTTGCCGGCCGCAAAGACGCCGGAAGCGATTTCCCCGCCTGTCTGGTAGGTCGTGGTCGTGGTTCCGCTGTTCGCTTCCAAAACGACCTGGAGCGTGGGACGGCGCGAATAGGTGATTTTGCATTTGAACCGGCCCGACGCCGTTTGCTTGTTCTCGCTGTCCTCTTCAAGCCCGTGTGTGGCGGAGATTACCTGCCAACCCGCCAAAGTCGGCTGCCCCCCCACCTTGTATTGTGTCGCCGGAAGTTGTTCGGTGCCTGCCATTGTCGTGCCCTTTCGTTAATCGGTAATGAGGTCAACGAGGCTGACCAGTTCAATGTTCAACTGCACCGGCCCCCGGGTGTTTACCTTGGAGACGCTGCGGATTTCCCAACCGCTTGCCGTGATTCCATCGGCAAGGGTGAACGTGCCGCTCGCAATCGTTCCGCCGTCCATGTATGTGGTTTCCGTTGCCGCCGAATCAAGCTCCAGCGTCAACGAAAGCGTCTGCCTGCGGGAATAAGTGAGGTCGCACTTGTGTTGCCCGAGTGCCGTTTTCTTGGATTCGGTATCCTCTTCGAATCCGTAGGACGATGAAATCACCTGATAGTTGGCGAGCGTTACCTGCCCGCCAACCGCATATTGTGTCACGGGGAGTTGTTCGGTTCCGGCCATGATGTGAGTCCTTTCGGTTACAGGTCAAAAATTCGATACTGGCAAAGGCATGCAGCCGTGTTCGCTTGAATCCATGGCGCATTCTTCAGTGGAATCAACGCCGCCTGCCCCGCCTTCAGTTTTGCAATCGCCACGAAACCGGAACTGTCGAATCCGATTTCGATATAGTTGGTGGCGTCTAGATTCTTGACCAGCAGGAAGCCTCCCGGTGTCGTGACTCCGCCCAGGGGGATTGCTGCCGCCGATGTGGCAGCCGACAATACGCCGGCCGCAACGCCAGCGCCGGTCAAGTCGAACGTGTCAACAAGGACGGTTTCCGAAAACGTGACGCCGCTCTTGTTGTATGTGAGTGTGATCACCGCCGAAAGATTCG
>DNGD01000153.1 GCA_003486725.1 Rhodospirillaceae bacterium | reverse complement strand
CTGTCTCAATTCCCATCGCGGTCAGGCGAGCGGCGACGGTCTTTGCCTCGGCAGCGGATTCCTCGCGCAGGCCATGTTCGACAATGAACGCAAGCAGTTGCCCGCCATCCTTCACAAATCGCTTAAGACAAAAAGCCAGCGCCATGCTGTCCGCACCGCCCGATACCGCCACCGCAACGATTTTCCCAAGCGGCAAGAAAGGCTGGATCAGCCTTTCAAACTCTTGGGAAGAAACGGACGCGTTAGACATGGGCAAGACCAAAAAACAAAAAAAACCTTCCTCGGTTCTACACGGGGAAGGCTTTTAAGGAAACGGGAAAAGGGATTGTTTCACAGCCGGATTGGATTGGCCTGTGTCGCGCCAAGCAGTGCGCTCAACCCTTCAGGCCTGCGCGAAACCGCCTGCCCCGCGCATTCGCAAAGCCCATCCATAATCCTCCTGTTTGGATCGTCGAGGGCCATTTCCTCATAGTCCGTTTCATGTATGCCCCCCAAAAGAGCCTCGGTCTTCTCAAGGGAAACGGACATCACACGTCTTTTGGGAAGATTATAATAGCTTTTGTTCAGGGCTGTCTTGAAACCCACGATGAACCCTTTGTGATCGGAATAGACCGAGACTTTCGACCCATTTTCATACCGCGCCGCCACCGTTTCGGCACACGCCTTGAAATCCTTCTCTATTCTTTCTTGTCGCGCCTTGAGCGTGGGGAGCACCGCAAGGGTAGTGGCTACGCCCGCCACGGCCACACAGATCGGCAAGATAATAGATAATTTAAACTTCAGATTATTCTTCATATTTCGATTCTTTTAAAAACATTAAACCTGATGCCATTAACCAAAAAGCCTTTCTTGGTTTCCCGAGAAAGGCTTTTTGAAACAGAAAAATCAGTAAAACTTACGACGCTTCGGAAACCGTGGCGGCTGCCTTGGGCGCGTAGCTGGTCTTTTCCGTGATACGGGCCGACTTGCCGCGACGGCTGCGCAGGTAGTACAGCTTGGCGCGACGGACAGCGCCGCGACGAACAACCGTGATCGATTCCAAACGGGGGCTATGCAGCGGGAACACGCGTTCTACGCCTTCACCATAGCTGATCTTGCGAACGGTGAAAGACGAATGGATGCCGGCGTTCTTGCGGGCGATGCAAACGCCTTCATAAGCCTGGATACGCTCGCGCGTGCCTTCGACAACTTTCACGTTGACGCGAAGCGTATCGCCTGCGGCGAATTCGGGGATCTTGGCAGCGAGCTTTTCGATTTGCTGCTGTTCGAATTTTTGTAACAGATTCATTTCTTTTCTCCACAAGAGCAAACACGCGCACAAGAGGCGTGAGTCTGCTTGGCAATACATTAAGGATCGTCCCTATACAGGGTCTTCGCGGCTAACTCAATGGTTTCTGCGCCATTTTAACCATTTTTCTCGATTTTTTTCAATTTTTCTCGGATTTCCCACAAATCCGGCCTTCTTTCGCGGGTCAGGCTTTCCGATTGCTGCTGTCGCCACGCTTTAACCTTTTCATGATGGCCGGAAATCAGCACATCCGGCACCGCGCGATTCTCCCAAACGGGGGGGCGGGTATAGTGCGGATATTCAAGAAGACCGCCCGAAAAACTCTCCTCATCGACCGTCTGCGCATTGCCCATGACACCCGGAATAAGCCGCGTGCAAGCTTCGATCAAGGTGAGCGCGGCCACCTCACCACCCGCCAAAACGAAGTCACCAAGGCTGACCTCTTCCAGTTCTTCCGCATCCAGCACACGCTGATCGACGCCTTCATAACGACCGCACAGCATGAGCACGGACGGCGCGGCTACCAGTTCTTCCACCAGGGCCTGATTCAAAACACGTCCACGGGGTGAGAGGTAAATACGCCGCGCCGCACGGCCAAATTGTTGTTCCGCGCCACGCAACGCCGACGCGATCACATCGGGTCGCATCACCATGCCTGCGCCACCACCATAGGGCGTGTCGTCAACGGTGCGGTGCTTGTCGGTTGCAAAATCGCGGATATTCAAAACGTCCAGCTTCCACAAACCATCTTCCAGCGCACGCCCTGCCAGACTTTGTCCCACCACGCCCGGAAACATTTCAGGAAACAGCGTCAAAACTTGCGCGTGCCAAGGGGAAGGATTCAGAGCAGCAGGATGCGACATGGACATGGCTATTCATCTTCCTTCTTACTTTTCTTGCCTGCCTTTTTCGTCAATGACCTTTCCTTTGGCGGTTTTTCTTCGGCCAGCCAACCTTCAGGGATGATGACTTCGACAAATCCACCCGTCAAATCAACGGCGGGCACAAAAGCATCCTTAAACGGTAACATAAAGCTTTTGGCGTTCTCCGGTTTGATTTCTAAAAACGTGCCTGCGCCGTAATCAAAGACATTTTCGACGATGCCGACAGCGTTGCCCTGCGCGTCTTGCGCCTTCAGCCCCATCAGATCGGCGTGGTAATAGGTACCCTCTTCCTCGGGCGGCAGCGCGGCGCGATCCACATAAAGGCGCGTACCTTTCAGCGCTTCAGCCTCCTCACGTGTCGTGACGCCCTTAATAGACGCGATATAATGATCCTTACCCGTACCACGAAAAGTCAGCGCGAAAACGCGGGTGCCCTTTTCATCCACCAACGGCGCGTAATCAAAGATCGCTTCGGGATCATCCGTAAAGCTGGCCAGCCGCACCTGCCCGCGCACGCCATGCACGCCAACAATCGCCCCGACACAGATTTTTTTATCGTTTGTCATTTTCTCGTTTTCTCAAAAAGAAACCCCGCCATGCCTGTTATAGCATGGACGGGGTTTTTTCATATGACAAGCCTTAGGCTTCCGCAGGAGCGGCAGCTGCTGCGGCGGCAGCTTCAGCAGCCTTGGCGGCAGCGGCGGCTTCCATCTTTATGCGTTCCTGAGCCTTCGCGCGAGGTGCCGACTTCTTAGGCGTGTTGCTCTGCTTGAAGGCAGGGCCAAGATTAGCGGCGGCGAG
>DNGD01000171.1 GCA_003486725.1 Rhodospirillaceae bacterium | reverse complement strand
GCGAGGGGTGATCCAACCGCCAAGCTCGACAAACGGGCTGAGGTTCTTTTGTCCTGCAAAAGTATCACCAAACGCATAGCGTCCGGCCATCGCCACGGTGGGCGCACTGTCTTGCTCGATATTCTTGTAATCCTGCGCGCCATACCCGATACCGCCCAGCAAAGTCACCCCCTTGCCGGAAAACTGCCCGCCCGTATACCCCACCGCGCTGCCGAACATGCCGCCCGCATAGGTATAGGTTCGGCTGTCAATAGGGCGCGAGAAGCCAAGCAATTGCCCCGCCGTGCTGCGGCTTTCGGCCAGCATCGTCTGCTGATTGGTTGCAAGGTTCTGTGCCGCGTCTTGTTGTTGTGAGGAGGTCGTAACATCTCCCGTCACACCGTCATAATAAACAACGAAAGCTTCCGTGGCATAGCCGGGGAACGCTCCTTCACCAACGATATACTTGCCATTGGGTGAAATGCCGTTGGCCTGCGAAAGCGTGATGCCGGTCATATCAACGCCAGCATCGGAAAGAAGGGTGTTGAGGTCCTCGATCCCTTCCGCCTCGGTCCAACGAAAGGCGTGAAAATCTGAGTTGCCTGCTGTAAAGGAGTGCCCAACGACAATCGAGCCATCAGCTGAGACAGCATTTGCATATCCCCAAGTACCGCCGAGGTTGCCGAGGTCAACCATACCGCCTGCTTGAGTCCAACGGAAGGGGTGGTGTGCGGCATCGCCCGCGATACCGGCATAGCCGACGATAACAGAGCCATCGGATGAAATATCATAACCAGCAGAAACTGTACCGCCGAGTGCGCCCAAACTGACCATGCCGCCGCCCTGCGTCCAACGATAGGCATACTGTGCGGCATTGCCCGCGATTTGGGCTGTACCTGTAATTGCTGTGCCATCGCCAGAGATCGCTAAGGCAGATGAAAAGGAGCCGCCAAGGGTGTTCAGATCGACCATGCCGCCGCCCTGTGTCCAGCGGAAAGCATGCTGCTGCGCGCCTGTGCTGGACAAGCCAACCACGATTGTACCATCGGCAGATACGTCCAGTGCCTTAGACCACGTCCCGCCAAGCGTGCCAAGGTCGACCATGCCGCCAGCCTGCGTCCAGCGAAAGGCTCGATAAATTATATCGCCTGCCTGATCGGCATAACCGACGATGACAGAGCCATCAGCAGAGATACCTTTAGCATTGCCGCGCGATCCGCCAAACGTACCCATATTGATAAGCCCGCCCGCACTTGTCCAGCGGAAGGGCTTGCCTATAATAGCGTCGACATAGGCCTCACCAACCACGAGTCCGGTATCGTTCACGGCAAAGGCTCTGGATAAGACGCCCCCAAGGTGCCAAGTTCCGTGACTGTTGCGGGATCTGCCGCCCATGCGCCAGCTGGCATCATCGTCAATCCGGCCAAAATGGTGGTGCACAGTAAGGCTTGTTTGAAGGCGCCAAAGCGCATTGAATTTTGAATGTCGTGATGTGCGCGTGCTGTAAGAAACATAGCCCGTTCTTTCTGTGAGAGAGGAAGAGGGGCCAAACCAAAATTAACCCGACCGAGAGAGTGTGAGTGGGCGGCAATATAAGCGCCTTATTAACCTTTAATCAAGTCATCTTGGATGTTGTGTTTGAGATTTTTGCGACTGACTAGGCGTGAACCTCTTTGGTCGGCTCAAATCCTGCCCTGCTGTTTCACCATTAAAAAAAGGCCCCAAAGGGCCCGTTTAAATTTCATTGGCGTCCCCTACGGGATGTGCTCGCTATGGTCGCTTCGCTTCCTTGTTGCGCGACACTTTCATAAGTTCGGCTTTGCGTTTTTGGCTGCGCCAAAATCCGCAGCCTCACTAACGAAATTGTCGAACCCTACGGGTTCGAGGCCTGTCGACCATGCCATAAAAAAAACGCCTAAAGGCGGTTCTTTTTATGGCGTCCCCTACGGGATTCGAACCCGTGTTATTGCCGTGAGAGGGCAGTGTCCTAGGCCTCTAGACGAAGGGGACGCGTTGCAGGCGTTCTAGCGCACAAATCTCCCTTCCTGCAAGGGCAATATCAAATCTCCCCTCCGATACGCTCAATATAAAAAGTCTCTGCGGTTTCTGGCCGCGTTTGCTGGCTGCTGCCGCAAGGTCTTGGTGCGAAGCGGCTCATTAAGCCTGTTTAGGCGGGTTTCTTCTTGTTAAGGGGACGCCTGTTGTGGTTAAGACCGCGCCAAAAAGAAACCGCCGGAGGCTGGCTCCGGCGGTTTGAAGGAAGAGGGAGGCGTGCCTCGCTCAATTTAGAGAGACGTCCCGAAGAGGCGGCCCTAATCAAACTTGTGCATGATCTCCCTGTGGATCTCGTCAAGGAGGGCGATAACCTCAAGCGAGGCGGCGTCCAGAATCTTGGCCTGCTCCAGCGCGGCGGTGGCGTCGCCGCGTTCGTGGTATTCCAGCGCCTTCTTGCCCGCCGCATGAACGCGCGAGTGAGGGTCGGCCAGCCGTTTGAAGGCAGACAGTTGTGTGATGGTCGGGTGCTTTTGCTCGTCATACCATTTGCCAAGACGGCAGCCGTGATGGTCGGGCAATTCGTTTTCTTTAACATTAAGCGTGCCAAGCAACGTATCAATGACGCGCTTTTTGAAGCTGGCATGATCGGCCTTGGTCACCAGAACCAGCATGTCGGCATCAAGGCTCTTGGTCACTTCGGTCAGGCCGTTTTGCACGTGCTTGCTCGCACCCTGAATGCCGTCGGTCACCAACTCGCAATGACGGAGGACATCCTGACTCATCGTTGCGATGACGGCGACGTTTTTGGTCACTTCGCCCACGACAACTGTTTGCTCTTTGACGGTCGAGGTTACCTCGACCATCTTCTCTGTCACCGCATCGACATGCGCGCCCACCGCGTGGATGCTGTCGCTGACGGATTGAATGACCGTCTTGCCTTGCGCCACGCGGGTCGTGCCGTCGGTCATGGACGCAAGCATATCGCTCATCCCCTGTTGAAGGGCCGTGATGCGTTGGCGAATGTCTTCCGTTGCACCGGAGGTTTGCTTCGCCAGATTCTTGACCTCGCTGGCGACAACGGCAAAGCCCTTGCCGGCTTCGCCCGCGCGCGCCGCTTCGATGGTGGCGTTGAGGGCGAGAAGGTTTGTCTGGCTGGCGATCTTTTCAATGGTCTTCAGGATCGAGGCGATTTGCTCGGAGGCTTTGTCCAGCGTGTGGACTTTATCGGTCAGGGCGTTGAACGCGCCCGAGATGCCTTCCATCGTCGAAAGAGCTTCGTTGACGGAAGAAACGCTGGTGTTCAATTCATTCTTCACGTTTTGCGCATCATGGGAAACGATATCGGCAGAGCGCCCCACTTCGCTGATGGATGCCATCATCTCTTCCGACGCGGCGGCCATGCTTTGGCTGCGCTTGCCTAGATCGCGCATGTCGCGGAACATTTCGGCGATGACAAGCAAGGGTTTGGTTTGCTCGACCCAGATGTTCACAACGGTATCGAGCATAAAGAATGTTTTATTGCGCAGGGCTTTCGTCACGGGCCTTAGCAGGTTGCCCATCTCGTCTTTGCGTGTGAGATAATCAACGCACGCCGTGCCCGTGGCCAGCTCGCGCACCGACGTGCGAATATCTTCCACGGTTAGCGTTTCTGCGTTGCTTGCCGTAGGCTGCGGGGTGGGGGTGACGGTCTTTTGTGATGAGAACATGTGTAAATCCTGTTTATTACTGTGTACCGAATCGGTACCACATTTTCACAATATGGTTAACATAAAAATGGGCCAAGAATACAGTATTATGTGTATGGCCTTACATTGATTCGGTTTCTTTTTGGAGTTCTTCTAACTCGACCCATCGCTCGAGCGTGGTTTCAAGCTGACGGGCTATCTCGGTCAGACGAAGGGAGAGCTTGAGGAAGGTTTCAGGCTCGTTTTCATAGAGTGTCTCGCTGGCGAGACGTTTTTCGGCGTCCTTTTTCTCGCTCTCCAGCCTTGCGACAAGTTCTGGCATCCCGTCCAGCTCGTACTGAAGTTTATAGGAAAGCTGGGGTCTTTTACCCCTTTTTTCAGTAGCTATTGCCTGTGTCTTTGCGGTTGCTCCTTTGGCAGGAGAGGGGGCTGCGGCGGCTTTTTTAGCCTTTTGCGCGGCGACGTAATCGCTATAGCCGCCGATGTGCCCCTCGATGACACCATTGCCTTCGAAGGCCAAAAGTTTTGTAACGGTCTGGTCCAGAAAATCGCGATCATGGCTCACAACAATCAGCGTGCCGGTATAAAGCGCCAGAATATCCTCAAGCCTGTCGAGTGTATCCATGTCTAGATCGTTCGTCGGCTCGTCAAGGATGAGTAGCGTTCCCGGATTGGCGAGCGTTTTGGCCAGCATCAAACGGTTTTTCTGGCCGCCCGAAAGCGTGCTGACGGGCTGCTGCGCCATCTTGGGATCGAACAGGAAATCTTTCAGATAGCCACAGACATGGCGTGTTTTTCCCATCACGTCGATATAATCGCTGCCGCTGGGGATCAGGTTGCGTTGCAGCGTTTCGTTGGGTTTCAGCTCTGTTCGTTTTTGATCGAAATAGGAAAGAGTCAGATCCTTCGCGCGCTTGATGGTGCCCGTGTCCTGTTTCAATTCCTTGATCAGAAGTTTGAGGAAAGTCGTTTTGCCGGTTCCGTTCTTGCCGACAAGGCCGATACGATCCCCACGTTGAATACGTAGGTGAAAGCTGTTCAAAATCGTCTTGCCGGGTTGATCGGGCTGGGTAGGATCCGGAAAGTTTTTTGATACGTTATAGAATTCGGCGATCAGGCGCGAAGCGGCTTGCTCTTGCTCCTGCGGCGCATATTCAATGCGCGCCATCATGCGCTTCAGCGCGTTTTTGTCGACGCGCAACCTGTCGCGCTCCGCTTTCATCTGGTCCAGACGGCGCATGTTGCGCTTGCGCCGCGCTTTCACGCCGCGGCTCGCCCACTCGACTTCAAGATCAAGGTTTTTCTGGCGGTTTTGAAGCGTGCGCTCCTCTTGCTCAAGGATCATAATCGACCATTCTTCAAAGAACGCGAAACCCTTGGGGCATACTTTCAACAGCCCGCGATCCAGCCAGAAGACTTTGTTCGAGATGTTGTTCAAAAAAGCCTTGTCATGGCTGATGCATAAAATCGCGCCGCGATACGCGCGCAAATAATCTTCCAACCATTCGATGATGTGAAGATCAAGATGGTTGGTGGGCTCATCCAGCAGCAGAA
>DNGD01000042.1 GCA_003486725.1 Rhodospirillaceae bacterium | reverse complement strand
GCGACAAGATCAAGGCGCTGGCGGCTCTGGCGGCCAAGGGTGATTATGAAACGGGGCAGGGCAGCGAGCAAAAGATCGATGTCAGCGACGCCTATATCGAACGCATGCTTAAGGATTTCCAAGGAACCAAGGGCATGCATGTCGTTTGGGACAATGGCAATGGCTCGGCAGGCGATATTCTTGCGCGTCTCACGAAACGCTTGCCCGGCAAGCATTCCATCTTGTTTGGCGATATCGATGGGCGTTTCCCGAACCATCATCCCGATCCGACGGTGCCCGCGAACCTTCTCGATTTGCAAAACGCCGTGATCGCTCAAGGCGCGGATATGGGCGTTGCCTTTGACGGCGATGCGGATCGTATCGGTGCGGTGGATGGTAAGGGGCGTATTCTCGCGGGTGATCAGCTTGTCGCGATCTATGCGCGTGAAGTGCTGAAAAGCTTTCCGGGCGCGACGATCATCGCGGACGTTAAGGCCTCGCAAGTGCTGTTCGACTCCATTGCAAAAGACGGCGGCACGCCGCTGATGTGGAAGACGGGGCATTCGCTCATCAAGGTGAAGATGGCTGAAACCAACTCCCCGCTCGCGGGTGAAATGAGCGGACACATCTTTTTTGCCGATAAATACTATGGCTACGACGATGCGCTGTATTGCGGCGTGCGACTGATGTCGCTGGTTGAAACGTTCGGCACGTCGCTGGCCGCCTTGCGCGACACCTTGCCCGAGATGATCAACACGCCGGAGATCCGGTTTGAAGTCGATGAGGCGCGCAAGTTCGCGATTGTGGACGAAGTGAAGGCGCTGCTGGCAACAAACGGCTCGAAGGTTGACGACACCGACGGCGTGCGTGTGCTGACCGCCGATGGCTGGTGGCTGCTTCGTGCGTCGAACACGCAGGCCGTGCTTGTCGCCCGCGCCGAAGCCAAAGACTCGGCAGGTCTGGATCGCCTTAAGGCGCAGCTGGTCGGATCACTCACGGCGTGTGGGGTGACGCCTCCGGCGATTTGATGGCCTTACTTGAGAAATGTAGGGCATAACTTCCTATGCAACTATTTGCAATGGGGTGGGGATGTGTGAAAGTCTATATCATCGCGGAATAAATGGAGTGATGATATGGCCAATCAGAATAACCGGACCTGTGTTTTTGGAACGATGGATATTCATCTTGTTGATCGTGGGAGCCAAGGTTTTCGTGATACGCCGGTGGTTCTCGAGATTGTTCGAACGATGGCCAAATATCTATGCCAGGGAAACAAGGGATATGATGCCCTTAAACTTGTCTGGGTGCCTCAAGACCAAGTGGCTGTGAACGATGCGAACCGCGAAGTTCTTTCCGTCAATGCCCGCGTCAATCAAGGCCTCTCTGATTTGGCAACGCTTGTGCCTGCGGTCAATGATATGTCTTCACTGTTCAAGGCGCCGCCCATCAAGTTGTGGTTCAATGATGATCGCGCACTATGCGTTGTTGACGTGCAGGGGCCTACAACATTTCAATCGCTCATGCTTCATTACGAACTGGCGCGACGTCAAGGCACGCAGGCGGATGGGTCGCCTGTCTTCCCATCCGGATCGGCGAGGAGCTGTGCCACGCCTATGCTATAAAGGACAACAGTTCGTCGGGATTGCTCACGNNTGCGTCGCGCTGAGCGTTCTTTGGGGCATGGAATAAACATCCCACGCGCCATCTTCGGCTTTATAGGCGACATAGACGTCCGGTAAGTTGGGGACTCGTGCCATGGCAACAGGTGTTTGGAAGCTCACGCCGCACTCTGTGACGGTCACAAGCCTTGAAAAAGCGTCGTCGGCAATAACCGTCACAACAGGGACTCCTGCGTTGTTCTTCTTGACCTTTACCGTCATGACGGTTGCCGTTTCCGTCGGGTTTCTTACGTGACTGACGACATAATGCGCACCGGCGAACGGGTGCATCTCTCTCAGGCGGTTCGCAGCGCTCGTCAGTTCGCGGGCGGCCTTTGTTAGCTCGTTGACTCCTGTAACTTTGCGGACATGGGCCGTCGTAAAAAGTACATTCATTATAATTCTTTTCGCGTGTATAGGCGCGAAACTCCCTAAGGTGAGTTTGATAAATAGACCAGCGATATGGGTGAGACGTCCGTGTTTTCCTGCTTAAGCAGGAATAATAATCGCAATAATACGGATCGCCGCGGGAGCAGCGCCGTTTTGGGTGGTTACAAAGGATGATTTGCGATCAAACATGGGGGCATTATAGCGTCCAAACCATGAAAGTAAAACATGTTTGAACGTAAAAACGATGATTCTTTGACATTCGGTTGATTCTTCACGTAATTTTGCAATGACTAGGTCCCAAAGCGTTAGAGAAGGAATCCCCCCGTGAGCCATCCCTATTATGAAGCCATTTTGCTCATTGAGCGCGTGCACCGCCACTTTCTGGAAGTGGTCAAGGTTGATCTGGACCGCAACGGCATTCAGGACATTAACAACGTGCAGGCGCTGATCCTCTACAACCTCGGCCCCGACGAGATGACGGTGGGCGAGCTGACGGCGCGGGGCTATTATCTGGGCACCAACGTTTCCTATAATCTTAAAAAGATGTTCGAGGCCGATTATCTGGTGCAGGAACGCTCCCCGCATGATCGCCG
>DNGD01000033.1 GCA_003486725.1 Rhodospirillaceae bacterium | reverse complement strand
AGGTTGCCTGTCGGCTCGTCGGCAATCAGGATCGCGGGCTTGTTGGCCAGTGCGCGGGCGATGGCGATTCGCTGTTGCTCACCACCGGAAAGCTGGGCAGGGCGGTGATCGGCGCGGGCGGTCAGGTTAATCAGCGCCAGAAGCTCATCGGCGCGTTTGCCTGCGGCCTCGATCGAAACCCCCGCGATCATTTGAGGCACGATGATATTTTCACGTGCCGAAAACTCCGGAAGCAGATGGTGGTACTGGTAGACGAAGCCGATGGCGGTGCGACGTAGCGCTGTGCGCTGGGCATCGTCAAGTCCGCTGGCTTTCTGTCCACCGACAAAAATATCGCCCTCATCCGGTTTTTCCAAAAGCCCCGCGATTTGAAGCAGGGTTGATTTCCCTGCGCCCGAAGGCCCGATCAGCGCGACCTTTTCACCGCGCGCGATGGTCAGCTGGCAGCCGCGCAGAACTTCCAGCCTGTTACCGGCTTGCTCGAAACTGCGGCGAATATCCTGAAGGAGAAGGGCGGGGGTGCTATTCATAGCGCAAGGCCTCTACGGGGTCGAGACGCGCGGCGCGCCAAGACGGGTACAATGTGGCAAGGAAGGAGAGCACCAGCGCCATCAAGACAACTTGCGCCACCTCGCTCCAATCCAGAACGGCGGGAAGATGGGACAGAAAATAGATTTCAGCCGAGAACAATTCGGTTCCCGTCATTGTTTGCAAGGCTTGGCGGATATGCTCGATATTCTTGGCAAAGGTGATGCCGAGGATCAGGCCAAAGGTTGTGCCCAGCACGCCGACACTGGCACCCGCAAGGAAGAAAATGCGCATGATGGAGCCGCGCGTTGCGCCCATGGTGCGCAGGATGGCGATGTCGTGCCCCTTGTCTTTGACCAGCATGATAAGGCCGGAGATGATGTTAAACGCCGCCACCAGAATGATCATGGTGAGGATCAGGAACATCACGTTCTTTTCGACCTGAAGCGCGGTGAAAAAGCTGGAGTGGTTTTGTTGCCAATCCAAAAGACGTGTGTTGGTGTTGCCCAGGGCTTCGACAACGCCCATCTTGATGCCGTTAAACTTGTGCGGCTGCGTGACAAAAATCTCGAGCGCCGTGACGCCGCCATAAGTTTGGAAAAAGGTTTTGGCGGCTTCCAGCGGAACGAACACAAAGCCGTTGTCATATTCATACATGCCCACATCGAAAATCACGCCGATGGGGTAGGCCTTCATGCGCGGGGCAGAGCCGAACACCGTCGCCTTGCTGGTAGGGGAAATCAACGTCAAACTATCGCCGACATGAAGGCCGAGACGCTGCGCCATGCGTGCGCCAATGGCAATATTATCCCCGCCGAAATTGGCCAGAGAGCCTTCAACCACATGGCTTTTGATAATTTCGCGGCGTCCGAAAACTTCCGGCAACACGCCGCGTACCATCGCGCCAGAGGCCGCGCCGCTCGCGGTGATCAACGCTTGACCCTCTATGGATGGGCTGACTTCGGTGACGCCTTTTACCGCACCAATCTTGGCGACAAGTCCGTCATAGTTCGTCAGCGGATAGCCATCTTGGCTATAAACATTCAAATGGCCGTTGAGACCGAGAACGCGATCGAACAACTCGGCGCGAAAGCCGTTCATCACCGCCATGACGATAATCAGCGTCGCGACGCCAAGGCCAATGCCCAGCAGCGAAAACCAGCTGATAACCGAGATAAACCCTTCCTGTCTGCGCGCGCGCAAATAGCGAAGGGCAACCATGCGTTCAAAGGCGGAGAAAAGAGCCATTAGTATGCTCTCGCAAAGATAACGTCCATCGTCGCGGGTTTGCCGGTCAGGACGCAGGTGCCTTCCTTGCCGTCTTGATCGAACGGGATGCAGCGCACGGTGACGCCCAGCACGTCCAGCTTGGCCAGTGAGGTGTCATCGCCGCACCATTTGGCGCGGATAAAGCCTTGGCCGCCTTCGAAGCTGCTGTTTTCGTCCTTGCTGAAATAGGCGTCGAACGCCGCCCAATCCTTGATATCGCGCACGGTGCGCGCTTCGCGGAACGCTGCAGCGGCATCGTACAAGGCCTGTTGAATGGCGGCGAGCTCAAGACCGACATTCCCGATAAAGCTGGCGCGTTCTTCAAAACGCTTGCCGTCTTCCAGCTTGTCGCGGCGTGTGACGCAGACTTTGCCCGCATCCATGTCCTTTTGGCCAATTTCAAGAATAAGCGGCGCGCCTTTCTTGATCCAGTCCCAGCGCTTTTCGCTGCTTTGGATATCGTGTGCATCGATCTTGACGCGCACAGGCTGGCCGTCCAGCGTTTCGCACAGCAAATCAGCTTTCAGCTGCTCGCAGTACGCCATGATCTCGGCCTTCGCTGAATCATCGCGCAGGATGGGGATAATCACAATCTGATAGGGCGCAATGCGCGGGGGCATCTTCATGCCGTTGTCATCGCCATGCGTCATGACCAAAGCGCCGAGCAGACGGGTCGAGGCACCCCATGACGTGGTTTGCACGTAATCGAGCGAGCCGGTGCGGCTTTGAAACTGGATGTTGCACGCCTTGGCAAAGCTGTGGCCTAGATAATGCGACGTCCCCGCTTGAAGCGCGCGGCCATCTTGCATCATCGCTTCGATGCACAGGGTGTTAACGGCACCGGGGAAACGCTCGGCCGCAATCTTCTCGCCTTTGATGACGGGAATGGCCAGATATTCCTCACAAAACGCGGCGTAAACCTCCAGCATCTTCTTGGTCTCGACCATCGCTTCGTCAAAGGTTTCGTGCGCGGTGTGGCCTTCCTGCCAAAGAAATTCCGCCGTGCGGAGCAGAATGCGAGGGCGCATTTCCCAACGCACCACGTTCGCCCATTGGTTCAGCAGCAAAGGCAGATCGCGATAAGATTGAATCCATTTTGCCATGGACTCGCCGATGATGGTTTCGGACGTCGGGCGGATGATGAGCGGCTCTTCCAGCTCGCCATCGGGCACCAGCTTTCCGTCTTTCTTGACAAGTCGGTGATGCGTGACGACAGCCATTTCCTTGGCAAAGCCGTCCACATGCTCGGCTTCGCGCTCAAAATAGCTGAGCGGGATGAACAACGGGAAGTAATAGTTTTCGTGCCCCGTTTCCTTGAAGCGGCGGTCCAGATCGCGCTGCATCTGCTCCCACGTGCCGTACCCCCAAGCCTTGAGGATCTGGCAGCCGCGCACGCCGGAAAGCTCGGCAATGTCCGCGGCGCGCACGATTTTTTGATACCACTCGTTATAGTTTTCCGCGCGGGTGGGCGAAATGGCGGTTTTGGCCATTTTGGGGGAGGACTTTTGTTGCGGTGCTTTGGCGTTCATGGGTTTGATCATCACTGTCAAAGATTAGGGGAAACAGGATGATAGAAGAAGGGGGACGGGGGGGCAAGGGGGAAGAGGTGCCTTGACGTAAGAAAAGCCCCTCTTCCTGTAGACGGGAAGAGGGGCTAAAGGTCTTTCTTAATTCTTGAGCTGCTCACCAACTTGGATTCGACCGAAGGGTTTCTCGACGCGTTCTGGCGACACCTCGAACATCAGTTGATGTACCCGATCAGAAAAATCTGCCGTCTTGGTTTTCAACGCAACTGGACCAAGCTGGGCTTTGCAAAGGCTGGTGTAATGTTTCACCTTCTTCTTATCCGCCTGAATGTGGGCGATTTCTTGATTATCTGTGATAGCGTTCGCTGCGTCTGGTGCTTTTGATTGATTTGCATAAACGACTGTTGATGTCGTGTTCAGGCCGAGTGCCTTTGCTTTATAGATGGCGTCGATGGCAGATTTAGCAAAGTCGGCGCAGTTCGCTTGGTCTTGTGGGTTAGAATAATTCTTTTTGCACGCAGTTATCTCCGCTTTAAGTGCCTTAATACCCTTAACGTCCTTACCGTTCGGAACATCTTTATAGACCATGCCGTCTTCTGTCGTTACCGTCCTGCTGCCCTTAACGGAAATGGTGTGGCCGCTATTGTTATTATCGGTCGTTTGGGAAAAAGCTGGCTGGCTGAAACAGAATGTGGCCGCCGCAACAGGAGCCAAAAAGAAGCACAATGTCTTTGATTTCATAATTATCTCCTAAAAATAAGTTCGTCTAACGATGCCGTATTTTACCCCAAAAACGGCATGAAAGCAAATAACCGGCAAAGAAAAAATAGTTAATTCAGCTTATTTCGTGGGTTTCAGGCACAAAACGGCCAGATTATCCTGTTGCGTATTGGTCAAAGACTGATCGTTAAAAAGCACCTGATCCCCGCGCAGGGTCAGGGTGCCCAGCGGGATATCATTGCGCTGCATGGCCGAGGCGGGCAGGGCGGAGGCATCCATCTTCAAAAAAATCATCAAATCGGCGGTCAGCGGGATGGTGATTTCATCCGGCAGCGCGAAATTATTCGTGCCGTCCAGATCGGCCGGCACCACGGCGTTGCCGTCCACATCCACGCCCGCCTGATAGGCCACATCCGCATCGGGCGTGTGTTTGACCAGTGCCTCGCAAAACCGGTCATCGATTTCGGGCGAGGCTGGCGCAGCAAAAGCCGGCGAAGACGACAGAAGAAAAGTGGCGAAGAAGTAGAGCGCCGATAATCTAAGGCAGGGACAGCTTGGCATGGTGTTTCTCGCTTTCCTGTTTTTTCAGCCTGACATCGTTGCTTAAATCATGGAGCGGCTCGAACGGGTTTAGAAAGCCGGTAACGCATGCCCCGCAGCGCATAAAAAACCTGTCGCGTTTCGAGTAACGCGTCGGCACAAGCGTTGCAATGCCGGGGCAGCGGCCAGAGCCCTTCGAAACGTGCCACTTCTGTTCCAGAAAGATCAGATCGTTGGTGTGCTTAAGCTTGCGAGCCACGCCGTATTTGCGTTTCTCGCAAGCTCTTTTTAACAGTTTGCAGGCGTGTTTCCACTCGGCGGTGATGTTGTTTATGACAAGCCGCCGATCGAACACTTACCCCTCCAACCCCTTTTGGGCCGCTTCAAGCTTGGCGATCATGGAAGTCGCGTTGGCTTTGCGGTCGCGATGCTCGTCCAAAATATCCTGAGGCGCGCGAGAGACAAAGTTCTCATTCGACATCTTCGCATCGACCTTCTTGATTTCGTCCTGCCATTTCGCGATTTCCTTGGCGAGGCGCGCTTTCTCCTGCTCCAGATCGATCACGCCTTCCAGCGGTAAGATGAGAGTCGCTTCATCGACCACCGCTTGCGCGGCGTTCTTGACCACGGCATCCGTCAAGGAGACATCGCTCAACCGCGCCATTTTCTTGATGATCCCGTCATGCGTGGCAAGGCGTGTTTTCGTCACTTCGCTCGCGCCCTTGACCAGCAGCTTGATTTGCGCCCCCGCCGGAACGTTCAGTTCGGCGCGAACATTGCGCACCGAGCTAATCAGGCGCGTCACGAAATTCATCTCGGCAATCGCGGACGCGTCCGCCTTGATCGTCGAAACAGGCCATGCGGTTGTTATCAGAAGCGTACCGTCGCCGACGATCTGTTCCCACAGCTCTTCGGTGATATAGGGCATGAACGGATGCAGCATCTTAAGCATTTGCGCCAGCACCCACGCCGTTGTCGCCTTGGTTTCCGCCGCAATGGCGGTATCCCCGCCTTCGGCCAGCAGAGGCTTGGTAAACTCCAGATACCAATCGCAGAAAGTATTCCACACGAACTCGTACACCGCGTGGGTGGCCAGATCGAAACGGAACGCATCCAGATGCGCAGAAACCGTATCGGCCGCCGCCATCGTCTCGCCGATGATCCATTTGTTGACGGTGTGTTTGGCGGTTGCGGGATCGAACGCCGCTTGCCATTCACAGCCATTCATCTGGCAGAAACGTGCGGCGTTCCACAGCTTGGTGGCAAAGTTGCGGCTGGTTTCAATGCGTGAGGTGGCCAGCTTAATGTCACGTCCGGGCGTGGACAAATTCGCCAGCGTAAAGCGCAACGCATCGCAGCCATACTGGTCAATCGTGCCCAGCGGATCGATGATGTTGCCCTTGGACTTTGACATCTTCTGGCCTTTTTCATCGCGCACCAGCGCGTGCATATAGACGGTGCGGAACGGCACATCGCCCATAAAGTGGATGCCCATCATCATCATGCGGGC
>DNGD01000237.1 GCA_003486725.1 Rhodospirillaceae bacterium | reverse complement strand
CTGTATCGAGGGTTCGAATCCCTCTGTCTCCGCCATTAAAACAAAACCCGCCTTTTGGCGGGTTTTGTTTTAACAACGCGAAGCGTGGGTTCGATCCCGACAAGAGGGTTCGACAAAACCGCGAAGGCGGTTTTGGACGCCGCAGTCGCGCCGAAGCCTTAGCGGAGGCCGACGAGGCGCCGCTTGACGGGCAAAAACACGAGGAACGAGTGTTTTTGATCAATCCCTCTGTCTCCACCCTCAATGGCACTTCTTCTTCACTTCGTTTTTGATGAGCAGATAATTGACTGGCCATGCGGCGAGAAAGCCCGCAGGGATAGCCGCCGCGATGCCATAATAAAACAAAGGACTGGTCAAGGACGCGGCCTGCACGCCGCCGACCATATAATCCGTGGCGTTCATCACGATTTCCATCACGCCGATGGAAATCGCCTCCCCCAGCCATATCGCACGCATGGCGGCCATGAAGGACAGCGCCTGCGACTTCATCAGTGGAAAAACTGTGAGACTAAAACCCGTGATATAGGCCAGAACCGTCGCCAAAATCATCGTCGGCCACATGCCCAATCCATAGTGCACACCAATTGCCAGACCCGCGACCTCACCAATCACGCAACCCGTCAGGCAATGCACCGTCGCATGAGCTGACGTTTTAAAGAGGCTGGTACCACCGCCATGATGGTGGTGAGGAGATGGGGGCGAAGACTCGCAATGATCGCAGTGTTCTTGCATCATCGTCCTCCTTATTCAGTTATCGCCCTTTTGTCAGCGCATCATAGGCTAACAGATTTTCGATCAGCGCAGGGAAATCTTTGAACGGCACCATATTGGGGCCGTCGGACGGCGCATGGTCGGGATCAGGATGCGTTTCGATAAACACCGCCGCCACGCCAACTGCCACCGCCGCACGCGCCAACATCGGCACATATTGACGCTCGCCGCCGCTGCAATCGCCCTTGCCGCCCGGTTGCTGCACCGAATGCGTTGCATCAAACACGACGGGGTAGCCCGTTTCGGCCATGATGGGGAGCGAACGCATATCAGACACCAGCGTATTATAACCAAAGCTCACGCCACGCTCGCAGAGCATGATTTTTTCGTTGCCCGTCGACGCAATCTTGGCCGCTACGTTCTTCATGTCCCATGGCGCGAGGAACTGCCCCTTCTTCACATTAATCGCCCTGCCCGTCTTGCCAGCCTCAAGCAACAAGTCGGTCTGGCGCGACAGGAACGCAGGGATTTGCAGCACATCGACGGCTTCCGCCACTGCCGCGACCTGCGAGATTTCGTGAATATCGGTAAGCACGGCCAGACCGGACGTCTCACGGATTTCCGCAAAGATAGGCAAGGATTCTTTGAGGCCGATCCCGCGTTGCGTGTTCACAGAACTGCGGTTTGCTTTATCAAACGATGTCTTATAGATCATCGCGATGCCGTATTTACGGCCCACTTCGGCGATCGCCGCGCTCATCTCCAACGCTTGCTGGCGCGATTCCATCTGGCACGGCCCCGCGATAATCGCGAGCTTTTGATCATTGCCGATAGAGATGCTGCCACCCTTGGGCAGCGCAATTTCAACAGATTTAGGCATGTGTAGTTCCTTTACTTTCTTTTTGTGCGCGGCGGCGATAGGACAGCCAGCCAAAGGGGATCATCAGGAAATAAACGCCCGACATCAGCGACAAGGTCATCCATGTGTCGGTGAAAAGACCGGCAACAATCAAGCAAACCGCGGCCATGATCGGCGCGACAAAAACGCGGGGAACGCCCCGCCCTTTCATCGCCAAGGTCGGAATACGGCTAACCATCAACGCGCCCGAAAGGATCATCCAGAGAGAGAGCAAAGCGGGCATGGAGCGCATCACGTCGCCATATTCGTTGAACAGGAAGAGCGGAAGCAACGCGAGGCCGGCGCCGGCTGGCGCAGGAACACCCGTAAAATAACCCTTTGTCCATTTCGGCGCGGTGAGATCCTCCAGCATCGTATTGAACCGCGCGAGGCGCAAAGCCGAGCATGCGGCAAAAACCAATACCGCCGTCCAGCCAAACGCGCCGCCACCAGCAGACAGACCCCACAAATAAAGCACCAACGCTGGCGCGACGCCAAAGCTGGTCAAATCAGCCAGCGAGTCAAGCTCGGCACCGAATTTGGAGGTCATGCCCAACATGCGGGCCACACGCCCATCCAGAACATCAAACACAGAAGCGATCACGATGGCCAGCGCCGCCGCTTCCCACCGTTCCTGCAACGCGAAACGCACCGCCGTCAGACCACCAAACAAAGAGATCATCGTCAGCATATTGGGAATCAAACGCGTTAACGGGTATTCTTTCATTGAAGGCGTCCTTTCATGAATGAGCTTGTCGCAGCGCAGGGGTTATCTAACTTCACCCTCGCGGCGTGGTTCTTGGCTGCTCGCGTCCGCGATGATGGTCTCACCGCCCAGAACGCGCTGCCCGATCATCACCATCGGTTGAATGCCTTTGGGCAGATAAATGTCTGTCCGACTTCCAAAACGGATAAGGCCAAAACGCTCGCCAGCCAGCAACTTTTGATCCGGTACAACAAAGCACAGAATACGGCGCGCAATTAATCCCGCAATCTGGACTACGCCAATCGTTTGCCCCGCATAGGGATGATCGCCGCTCATCGTGATCGCCAGCGCGTTGCGCTCGTTATCGACGCTGGCTTTATCCAGCGAAGCATTCACGAATTTTCCCGCGCGATAACTGATTTTCGACACCGTGCCATCAGCGGGCGAGCGGTTGATGTGAACGTCGAACACGTTCAAAAAGATGCTGATTCGCGTCCGCGTCTCTTCGCCCAGTCCTAACACCGGCTCTGGCACGACGTCCATAATCTGGCACACACGACCGTCTGCAGGGCTGACAATCAGGCCGGGACGAACGGGCGTGACGCGCTTGGGGTCACGGAAGAAATAGATAACCCAGCCAAGGATAATGAGGCCGAACATCAGGGCCACACCGCCGAAAAGGGTTAGAAAAACGGCAACCAAGGCCGCAATACCAATAAAAGGCCATCCTGCGGGATGGATATAAGAAAGGAGTCCGTTGTTGTTCATATCAGCCTTCGCCTTGTTGAGATTACTCGCCATACGCTACCCGAACCGCTGGCTTTTGAAAAGGATGGAAAGAGGCAAAATATCACCGTTTTTAAAGGTCAAAATTGGCCGATTTTAAAGACCTGTTAAAGTTCCATGCTTATGGTGGGGCGGCTAGACTCGCCTGCCCCTCTTTTTTTATGTTTTGTCCCATGTCCACGTCATCATCCCAATATGGGAGACCTATGGCCTCTCTTGGCATCCTGACCTCTATGGCCGACGCGAATGACCAGCATGGCAAGCGATGCATTTCCCTGATTTCAGACACGGATCAATTTGTGCGCCAAATCATGGTGCCGCACGTCAGCAATTTGGCATTTGAAGTTGATGGCATCCCTTTTCAAGCCCGTCATGAACCAAACGGGGCAACCGCCCAATTAACGATTTGGGGGACGCTTGGCTATCTGCCCTATTCCGTGACCTCCGTTCCACAGCGCAATAGCATGATTACGATTCTCGAGAGCACACGCCATTTGCCTCACGTAAAATTCGGCATTGATCAAGAGATGAAGATCATCGTGGCTGGTGTATATACGATCCCCAACCCGCCCACTCCCGTCTATTTGTTCCCGCCTTTGACTGAATTCTTGCAAGAATCACGGCCTTTTATCAACCTAATCGGCGAATATTTGTGAATTCGGTTACGAGCTGTTAAGGAATGGGTGGCTATACTGCTGTGTTCAAAACCACATATTAGGGCAAGACCTTGACGATACAATCTGTTTGCGTTTATTGCGGCTCATCAAATCGCGTCGATGGCGTTTATAAAGAAGCTGCGCTCGCCGTTGGCACCGCTTTAGCCGAGAAAAAAATACACCTCGTTTATGGCGGCGGACACGTCGGCCTCATGGGGCTCGTGTCCGATGCCGTGTTGGCAGGGGGCGGAACCGTAACAGGCATCATTCCCGAACATATCCGCGCCCACGAAATGCAGCATACCGGTCTAACCGAACTGATCGTCGTGGACGATATGCACACGCGCAAGAATCTGATGGCTGAAAAGGCGGATGCGTTTGTCGTCCTGCCGGGCGGGTTTGGCACGCTGGACGAAGTTTTCGAAATCCTGACGTGGAAGCAACTGGGCCTTCACGCCAAGCCTGTTGTGTTCTTCAACGTGCACGGCTTCTGGAATCCAGCGTTTCAATTGATCGAGCATATCATTGGCAATAAGTTCGCGCCTGCTGATAACCACGATCTTTTCGCGTCTGCAGGCTCGATTGAGGACATGTTTGCTGCGTTGAATGCAGCGCCTCCTCTCCCCCACACGCTTGAGGAAAAGTGGGGACAATAAAGGGTTGTCTTACGACAATCCCTTTTTACCCATCGAAAGAAATTTCGCGTGACGGCGATCCAAGAGCGTGTGACCGCTGACGCCCATCAACTGGCTGATTTCATGCGCCAGAGCCTTCCGAACATTTTCAAAAACATCTTGCGGCTGGCGATGCGCGCCGCCCAAGGGCTCGGGAATAATCGCATCAATGACGCCCAATTGATGCAAATCCTGCGCCGTTAAACGCAAGGCCGCCGCCGCTTCGCCCGCCTGATCACGGCTGCGCCACAAGATGGACGCGCACCCTTCAGGCGATATCACGGAATAGATCGCGTGCTCCAGCATCAAAACGCGGTCACCTGCGGCAATCGCGATCGCGCCGCCCGATCCGCCTTCACCGATCACAACGGCAATCAACGGCACCTCAACGCTCAAACACACTTCAATGGAGCGTGCGATAGCCTCAGCCTGTCCACGCGCTTCGGCGTCAACGCCGGGGAACGCGCCCGCCGTATCCACAAAAGTCACAATCGGCAGATGGAAACGCGCTGCCAGATTCATCAAGCGCTGCGCCTTGCGATAACCTTCGGGTTTCGCCATGCCGAAATTGTGGCGGATACGGCTGTCCGTATCATGCCCGCGTTCCTGCCCGATAATCACGCAAGGCTGGCCGCCAATGCGGCCAAGCCCGCCGATGATCGCCTGATCCTCGGCAAAAGCGCGGTCGCCTGCCAGCGGGGTAAAGTCCGTGACGATCTCGCGCACATAATCAAGACAATGGGGGCGATCGGGATGGCGCGCCACTTGCACTTTTTGTGCGGGCGTCAGTTTTCCATAGATACCACGCAGCTGCTTTTCGACCTTGCTTTGCAAGCGCGCAACTTCATCGGCGATATTTACACTGCCGTCGTCCGAAAGGTGGCGAAGCTCTTCAATCTTCGCTTCGAGTTCCGCAACGGGCTTTTCAAATTCCAGAACCTGCATCGTCTTAACCTTGTTGTGTCCTAAGGGGATAGAAGTACCACGGCAGCCCTTTTAAAAGCAAACGCTAGAAAAGTCCTCTAATTATTTGCATTATAACGATAATTAATTGCATCCACCCAGCACCCCGCACGGCGGTAATAGCGGGGACGGATCGCAAAGGGCTTAAAACCCGCGTTTTCGTAAAGTTTCCGCGCAGCCAGATTATCCGCTGCCACGTCCAAAAATATCGTGCCCTGTCTTTGTCTAGCTATAATATCAGCAAGCATCTGCTCGCCGATCCCTTTTCGCTGATGCGCAGGGTGTACGCCAAGAGTGAGAATCTCGGTCTCTTCTTCCGTTTGTTGGATCAAATAAAAGCCGATAATCGTACCGCTCTCAAGGCCTCCAATTCCGACCGTGGTAGGCAAAGAAAGACTGCCGACAATTTGATCCTCGCTCCACGCTTCATCGCCGAAGCAGAGCGCATCCAGCGCAGCAAGAACCTTGCTGTCGGCTAAGGCCAAGGGGCGCAAGGTTGTCACGCGCAGCCCTTCTTTATCGTGACATCCGGCGCACGAAGATAATAAGGTCGTGGCAGGAAAGCAGGATCATCAGCCTCTACCTGCGCCGCAAGCATGGCCGCCGTGACGGCTTCGGGTTCTGTGGCAGGCAAAACGCGCGAGGCGTCCACGCCAGCGCTTGCCGCTCCATCCCCTGCAATCATCATCGCGGGATCTTGCGCGAGCATCGCCGTGATTTCGTCCGGCAACAACATCGTTGCCTCGGCAGGATCAAGGCCAGCCGGATAGGCTCGCACATAGAGTTCCTGTCGGCGCGATTCCAAAACAACGAGAAGGTTCTTAGGAGAATTGTTTTGTTGCGCGTGATGGATCGCAAAACGATCGATGCCCAGCACAGGCTTGGAAGCGGTAAAACCGGTCCCCCGCGCTGTCGCAAGGCCGATGCGAATGCCGGTAAAACTGCCCGGCCCGCGCGTGACGGCGAGGCGATCCAGATCATCAAACCCCCACGAGGACTGATCCATCACGGCCAGAACCAGCGGCATCAGTCGCGCATCCTGTCCACGCTCCATCGTCTCGATAAGTTGGGTACGCACTTGCCCGTCTTCCCACGCGACGACAGCGCAACTCGCGCTGGCGCAATCAATCGACAGGATTCTCATGGGATTTTTTGTCCTTCAGCACAGCTGAGGGCGGGTTGAGATTCCAGTTTAACCAGTGTGCCGGTAATCGTGAAATCGCCGTAGTCGATAGTGATGGATCGCGCAATACCGTTGGACTGAAGAACAAAATCCATCTCATAATCCGGCTCACTGCCCGCACCTTGCGGTTTGTAGAAAGCCAGACGAATGGGCCATGCCTGCTGCGTCAGCAGCGCATTTCCCCTGACTTCCGGCGCTAATGCCGTGTCATCCAGCGCATCCAGTCGCGGCCCGATGAAGGCGCTAATGTCGACAAGACCTTCCGCATCCGCGCCGTCAAACACGCGCTGCGTGAACATCTTTTCTCCCGCTGCCGCTTTTTGCATGATCATCAAAGTATGAGCAGACGGAAAAACAACATCGCTGGTAAACTCGATGTCCCGCTTTTCCAATGGCGTTGTGTAGTGCGCGAGACCGGCGCCCTTCTCGTCGCGCTTCGCGCGGCCCTTAAACGCCTCGTCTTCCTGTTCCCCGACCAAGCGCTTGACGTGAAAGTTGAAGGCTTTTCCGTCTTTGGATTCCCATGTCACAGCCGGACTGCTCACAGAAGATTCTTCACCTTCAGTGTACAAAAAGCTCAACTGCATGTTCTGCTGGATCGCCCAACCATCGCACACATCCTGCCAATCAAAAATCATCGTGCCGGTGACGTTGCTGACGCCGCTTCCTGCTTTGGCTTTACCGAGAGTCATTTTGTAAGTCGCCGTGTGCGGCGCAACGGCCACCGTCTGTGGTGGAGCCACGAGTTGTTGCACCGGCAGTTGAACTTGTTCTTGCGGAAGCGGTTGCGGCTGTGGTTGTGCTGGCTCTTGCGCAAAGCAAGGCGACACCATCAACAAAGCGGTACAGAAAAGGAAAAAACGCATCAACATCGCAAGGCCCATTTTCAGATCATTTCGGCGTGGACTCTATCACGCATTTCAAGGCCAAAGGAAACGGGAAAGCGAGGCATCACGGCAAAAAATGCCCGTTTAGCCCCGTTTTTCGGCGGCACGCCGATCCATATGAATACACATCACTATTATTATTTATATTAGTCAATATGTTACAGAGTTATCCACCACTTGGCATCACTTTTGCTTATGTACTCCTGACAGTCAAACACGCGTCATAAAGGACATTCAAGCCATGAGCATTGTCACACCATCAAGTCAAAGATTGAGCCGCACAGCCGCGCCATTTGCTTTTCTTCCCACGCCACTTTCCTCGGAACTGCCCGTACGCGAGGCCGATTCTATTATCGATATCGACGCCGCGCGGCAGAAGCTTTGCGAAGCCCAGCGCCTGATACAGGAGCAGGAAGCACGCATCCGCCAGTTGGAAACGCTGGCCATGACGGACGAGCTGACGGGACTTTTAAACCGCCGCGCCATCCTGGGCAGGCTCACGGAGGAGCTTGCACGGGCAAAGCGAGAAAACGGAGAGCTGAGCGTCGGCATGTGCGACATCGACCAT
>DNGD01000105.1:318-4662 GCA_003486725.1 Rhodospirillaceae bacterium | reverse complement strand
TCCTCGCCCACGTAGCCGGCTTCCGTCAGCGTGGTGGCGTCCACGATGGCGAAGGGCACGTCCAGAATCCGCGCCAGCGTTTGCGCCAGCAGCGTTTTACCGCAACCGGTGGGGCCGATCAGCATGATATTGGATTTGGCGAGTTCAACGTCGCCGCCGCGCGCACCAGCCGCCAAACGCTTATAGTGGTTATGCACGGCAACCGAGAGCACGCGCTTGGCGTGATCCTGCCCGATGACATAATCATCCAGCACATTTTTGATATCGCGGGGTACAGGCACACCGTCACGCGATTTCACCAGCGTGGTCTTGCTTTCCTCGCGGATGATATCCGTGCACAGCTCCACGCATTCGTCGCAAATGAACACGGTCGGGCCCGCAATCAGCTTGCGCACCTCGTGTTGGCTCTTGCCACAAAACGAGCAATACAACGTGCTTTTTGTGTCGCTGCTCTTTGTCATACCGACTTACTCCCTCAAACGATGTCTATCGACACCCTAAACCGCCGTTGGTTACCCGTTCCTTAACAAACGGGGCCTCTACTTAAAGCCGCACCATCATTACGCGGCTTTTTTCTCACCCTCTGGCGCTTCAGGGCGCTTTGTCACAACTTCATCAATCAAACCGAAGGCCTTCGCTTCTTCAGCCGACATAAAGTTGTCACGCTCTACAGCATTCGAAATGTCATCGAACGTCTGCCCTGTGTGTTTAACGTAAATCTCATTGAGGCGGCCACGCAACTTGATAATTTCACGGGCTTGAATTTCGATATCTGTCGCCTGCCCCTGCGCACCGCCGGAAGGCTGGTGGATCATGATGCGGCTGTTAGGCAGCGAATAACGCTTACCTTTTTCACCGGCGCACAGCAACAGCGAGCCCATTGAGCAGGCCTGCCCCATACACACCGTGGATACAGGGGATTTGATGTATTGCATCGTATCGTACATCGCGAGGCCCGAGGTCACAACACCGCCGGGCGAGTTGATGTAGATCGAGATTTCTTTGTTGGGGTTCTCGGATTCCAAGAACAATAGCTGGGCGCAAACGAGGCTGGAGATATGATCATCCACCTGCCCCATCAGGAAAATGATGCGCTCTTTCAAAAGGCGCGAATAAATATCGAACGAACGCTCGCCGCGCGAGGTCTGCTCAATCACGATCGGAACGAGATTAGCAAGGGTTTCAAGAGGATGGCGATCGGCGATGGTCATAGGTCTAAAGCCCCCTTAGCGGCACAACACAGCGTTAAAAATCAAGCATTTCATGATGAACGCGGAAGCAGAACGCCCCGCGCAACCCTGAGTGAACCTCGGCGATCCAAGAGCCACAAGGGCTACCATAAAGATAGTTAACGCGAAGGGCAAGAGGGGGATTGAGGGCACGGAGTTCAGAGATCAGAAAGGGTTACGAAGGAGACGCACAAAACCCTTGTTAATTTGACGTCATCTCACCCCGCCCGTCATCCCGCCGAAGGGCGGGATCCATATTGAATCGAAGTTCAGAGCGATTTGAGGCGCACGTAATGGATAGTGTGCTTGGATCCCGCCCTTCGGCGGGATGACGACTAATGAAGAAAGTGCTGGATGACGATAAAAGGAAAGCTTCGGCAAACACTGATGACAAAAAAGAAGGGCTTGCGTCACCGCAAGCCCTCCCTAACCTCTAATCCCAACCTCTAACAGTTAGTCCATCTCGTCCGGCAGCTTGAGCAGCTTTTCGGAATCGATTTTCTTTTCAGTGATCTTGGCTTTTTCCAAAATGAAGTCGACGACCTTCTCCTCAAGGAGCGGGGCGCGCAAACGCTCGATCGCGCCGCGGGTCTTGGTGAAATATTCCACCACGGCCTTTTCCTGTCCCGGATAACGGCGGGCTTCGGCCATCATCGCGTTACGCAGTTCGGTCGGCGCGACTTCGATCTTGTTCGTCTCGGCAACTTGCGCCAAGAGCAGACCCAAACGCACGCGGCGCTCGGCGATCTCGTGATACTCGGCCTTCAGATCCTTTTCGCTCTTCTTGGCATCGTCCGCTTCAAGGCGTCCGGCAGTTTTGTCGGCTTCGACTTGCTTCCAGATGCTGTCGAATTCGCTCTCCACCATCACAGAAGGCAGCTCGAACTTGTGCTTCTTGGCAAGCTCATCCATCAGCTCGCGCTTCAGAACCGAGCGCGAGATTTTGCTGTAGTTTTCGCCGATGTCGCCCGCAATACGTTCGCGCAGCTTTTCCATGGACGGGAAGCCGATTTCCTTGGCCAGCTCGTCATTCATCTCCAGCTTCTTGTGCGCGCGGATTTCCTTGAGCGTTACGGCAAACACGGCCTTTTTACCGGCCAGATGCGCGGCGTGGTAGGCTTCGGGGAACGTGACCTTTACGTCCTTTTTGTCACCAACCTTCATGCCCGCGATTTGGTCTTCGAACCCGTCGATGAAGGAGTTGGAGCCAAGTTCCAGCGTGTGGTTTTCGCTCTTCATGCCGTCATGGGCCACGCCGTCCACGGTGCCGTCAAAATCGATCACGGTCACGTCGCCCTTTTTGGCGGCGCGTTTTTCGGTGATCGCTTCAGGCTGACGGAACGACTTGGCGACGCGCTCAACAGCTTCGTCGATGGTCTTGGGGGCCACGTCGGCGACTTGCTTTTCAAAGCTCAGCTTGGCGAAATCCATCGGCACGATTTCGGGGATGATTTCCATCTCCATCTTGAACGACAGATCCTTGCCCACTTCGGCGACGATGCCGTCAACCTTGGCTTGGGCTGCGGGGCGCAATTTGCGCTCGGTGATCGCGGCTTCGGCGTTTTCGTTGATCAGGCGGTCATAGACTTCGCCCGTGGCTTCCGAACCAAAGCGCTGGCGGATCAGCTCCAGCGGCGCTTTACCGGGGCGGAAGCCCTGAATTTTCGCCTTCTTGGCAATTTCTTGAAGACGCTTTGTGACCGCAGCTTCAACTTCGGCAGCCGGCACCGTGATGGTGAAAGCGCGTTTCAAACCCTTGTTTACGTCTTCGTGAACCTTCGTCATGTCTGCGTATTCCTTGTTTCGTTTATTATCTGTGTGATCTGCCGAGCATAACTGCACAGCGACGTTGGGGCGGGGTAAAGGGAATTGTAAAAACGCGCGCAAAGCACGTTTTTATCCTTCGCTTCGCTCCGGACTTCGCGCGGCCTTCGGCCTTGCTACGCGCCAACCAGTCCCCCGGACTGTTTGGTGAACCCCGAGGGGTTCAAGTAACCGTTTATCTCTCCACCGACAAGCCCCCCTGAAGGGGGGCTTGTCGGTGGTGCGGGTAAAGGGACTTGAACCCCCACGACTTTCATCACTGGAACCTAAATCCAGCGCGTCTACCAATTCCGCCATACCCGCGGGCAGCGTGGTTTTCTAGATGGATTTTGCGGATAACGCAAAGGATTTAATCACGGGGTTTTAATCGGGGGTTTCAGTGACGATCTTTGATCCGGTCTCGAAAACGGCTTTGAAACGCCTCTAAAGCCAGCGTGCGCGTCTCGACCGACGGGTAACCCGCACCTCTTCTGACCTGCAACTGAAAGCGTACATGGGGGATTCCCAGCTTGTCCTCGGCAACCTCAAGGACATAGGCCGTCTCTACAAACGTGCCCGTACCTTCACGCTTGTATGAAGCGCCCACCTCAACCGGTGTGCTATAGCCTGTTAATGCGCCCAAAATCATGAGGGGCGGCTCCCTTCTTCTTGTTACGCACCCATTATGATCAGATTAGGCGGTGGTTGACAAGGTATTCATGGGTATTATTTCGAAGAAATACGGGTGCTTATCATTAACTAATTGACCAATTTTCGGGGAAACCGGACAAAAACCTCGTTCACGCCTAAAAGAAGGGTCTGGGCGAGGAGAACCAGCACACGAAAGCCAACGGGATAAAGCGCCGCCTGAACAGAGTTTTCGCCAGCAAAGGCCAAAACGCCCTGCCAACCCCACTCGGCAATGCCCAGATTGGCGGGGGTCAAGGGAATGACGGCCAGCATCCCCACAACGGGCGTCGCCGCCACAACAGAAAGCGCCGAGAGCGACAACGAAAAAGCCCACACGCCGATGACAAGCCGTAGGGTCGTCAGAAGAACGCGCGCGAGCGACCAGCCCAAAACAGGCCACAACACCGCGCGCAAAGCGGCTGGCAGCCACCTTTGCCCAACCCACGCCGCACCAAAGACTGCGGCAACGCCGGCCACACCATAACCTATAAGAGCCAACCAGCCGCCGCCATTCAAAAATACCATAAAGCTGCCGCCAAGAAGGCTGGCGAGCAAGATAAACTCCAGCCCCTGATCCAGCACCCCATTCCACAGACCGGATCGCGCTGTGACGTCGGGCATA
>DNGD01000105.1:0-304 GCA_003486725.1 Rhodospirillaceae bacterium | reverse complement strand
CCCTGCCCGCCTCGCCGTGAAGCGCATGGGACAGCAGCGCCCATTTGCGCGCGCCCGCGATCATCAGCAAATAGGAGAGAACAACAACGCCAAAAACGGAAAGCAGCGCAAGGGCGCTTGTCATCGAGCCGGCCAGCGCCGCAAAATCCTCACCGGATAATTGGACATGCTGAAAAAGGGAGACGCACAGCGCGAACCCCAAGGCCAACCCACCGACCGTCATCATCCGTTGATAGTGTAAACTGCGCACCCGATTCATGCCCGCCAGCAAAGCACAAGGCGCGGGGAAAGGAAATGGGGGAGA
>DNGD01000136.1 GCA_003486725.1 Rhodospirillaceae bacterium | reverse complement strand
GCGCCCCCTCTTCTCCCCCTTGCTCAACAACGATCTGACGGAGGCTATTATGCTTTATTCAGTTCAGAAGCCGTTGGTTCTATCATTCTTTGCATTGATGCTACTCATGGGAAACACATGCCTTGCCGCCGACACCCAAGAGGGTGATGCGGAAGACATGGTTGCTTTCTCGTCTGCGGACGAAGTGGCGTTAACCAGTGAAGACATGGATTCCCAACGCGGCGCGGCAGGCTTCGCAAACACCTTGACCTCGACGCAAACGATCAACTCTTCCACGACGGATAACACGCTGAATGTTGGCGGGAACCTGACGAACGGCCAGATTACAGTCGGAGACAATCTGGGCGGGCTTGGCAGCTATGTGATGAACACCGGCAACAATTCAACCATCAATGCCGCCGTCAGCTTGAACGTGCAGATCATGCCCCCCGCTCCATAAGGGGGACGTCCGTACGGGAAAGATGGTGGTGTAATCAATTGCAACGGTGGGTGTCATGGGGCCAAGAACAATAAAAACGGCTGGACCATCACTTTGCATCTTGGCGGCGTTTCTTCTTATAAACGTAGCCGGAGCGCAGGGCGTTCACGCGGCTAACGCCGTGATCGTCAAACAGGAAACAACCACGCGGCAAAGCGCCGTACTGGAGAGCTTTCCTGAACAAGAAAACCACGTCTCTACGACTTCTATCGGCAACGGCAAGCGCGAGACGCTGGACGTCCCCGTCATCAGCTGGCGCGACCTTCCCTTTCAAACCGTCAAAAAACAGGGGCTGGATTACAGCTGCGGCTCTGCGGCGATCTCAACGTTGCTGACCTATGTTTATGGCAAAAAAACGAGCGAAGGCAGCGTCTTCAAAGCCATGTTCGATGCGGGCGATCAGGACAAAATCCGCCAAGAAGGTTTTTCACTTCTGGATATGAGCCGCTACCTAAATAGTCGCGGTTTCAAGACGACCGGTTACAAGGCCTCCCTGTCTGTCATCGAGAAAAACAAAGTCCCCTTCATCGCCCTGATCAATGACAACGGGTACAACCACTTTGTCGTCGTCAAGAGCATTAAAGGCAGGCATCTGCTTGTCGGTGATCCCAACAAGGGCAATGTGATCTATCCCCGCGCCTCCTTCGAAAAAGCGTGGAACGGCATTGCGTTGGTCGTCACTAACCATGCGAAAAAGGCTGGCAAATTTTTTGATAACGAACGCGAATGGCGCTATGCGCGCCGGATTGTCGACCCCAATGGTGCCGATTACGCCGGCATCGACAACACCGCTTTATCTCCGCTTCAATGGCAAATCGTCCCGTCGACCGTCGATATCCTGAGCACAGCAAATCAGGCAACGTCCAATGTTCTTCAACAACTCGGATCCGGTAATCTAACCGGCGCAGGAGGTGTCCCATGAAACAGTTTGTGACCTGCTGGATTATTGTTCTTGTCGCCATGGCAGCGGCACCGGAAGCCTCGGCGAAAGCATCCGACAGCAAGGACAACAAGACACAGACGGAAATGTTCGCCCCCGAAGACAGCGTCCAGCTGGCCGAGGCACGCATTGTCTCCGACGCCGAACTTGGCGTGATGCGGGCGGGCTTCATCGATCCCACGGGCATGATCTACCGGTTTGCCGTTGATGTGGAGTCCCAGATTGATGGCGCGCTGACGTTTGTGCGCTCCCTCGTTCTTCAACCGGATGGCGCCAACGGGCAGATGGCGGCCACGACCAGCTCACAATTGGTCGCAGGCGCGTTGCCCGAAGGAACCACGGCGCAGGTTGTGAATGGCGGCGAAGGCGTTCTGATGACCAGTCAGGACGGGCGGTATACGGCTCTGTTCAATCGGGGATCGAGCGGCAACATCGCCAACGTTATTTTCAACACGGCAGACAACCGGAACATCTCGCAAACGGTGAATATCGACATCGCTTTGCAAAATGTATCGGCCGTCATGGGGCAACTCTCTGCTTTGGGCAATGTGAACGCGGCGGCCAACATGTATCAGACCTCGCGCATGCATACGCTCGGCTTTGGCATGTGACGCAAAACAAAATCGTGCCGTTGCTTCTACGATCCTCTTTAGAGTTTCGAACAGGCAATGAGTTTTTGCTTTTAATTGCGCGTGACGCCCGCAACGAATCGCAGCAAACATGTAACATCCCAAAACCGGAATGAATGGAGGGGTGGGCTGCACGGTTGACCAATAACCCTAAATAAGGCCTACTCCGGCGGTTTCGTTCCTGCCTTTCCTGCCTTTTTAGGAGATCCCGCATGTGCCATTCAGTACGCCGCCGTATCCTGCCCTCTTTGTTGCTCGCAGGATCAGTCCTCTTGGTTGCCTATCCCGCCCATGCAAAAACGAGCGACGACGTTATCGCTTTGCAAAAGACTCTTGCCAAGCAAGAGGCGCTGATTAAATCCCAGCAGCAAGTGTTGCAAGAACAAACAAAAAAACTTGAAGAATTGACGCGCAAAGTCGACACCGGCATTCAGGCGCAAGCGGATCAGCAAACGGCACTTCTATCCTTACCAAAATCTACCGACGAAGAACTGAAAAATGCCGTCGGCGCAGGCACGCCTTCGAAAGCGGAGAAAAACCCCGCCGTTAAAAAAGCCGCCGAAACGACGGCAACTCCAGCCGGAACCTCCATTACAGCGCCTCCTAAGGAAGAAGAAAAACGCCCCGAAGTAGCAGTTTTACCCGACGTTGGCGGCGTGCTGACGCCTAAGGGTGTTTTGATGTACGAAAATTCGCTGGAATATGTGAACACCACCAGCAATCTTTTTACCTTTAACGGCGTTCAGGTTGCGGAAGTTGTCTTTATCGGCGTCACGAACGCCACCACAGCCAAGCGCCAGATCGCGCAAGATTCCAACCGCCTTCGTTTGGGGTTGACGGATCGCTGGGAGGCCGATGTTCGCGTTCCTTATGTCTATCGCAACGACACGACATCCGAAACCAACACAACCACCAACACGACAGACCGCACGACGCTTGAAGGAAACGGCCTCGGTGATATCGATGGTGGCATGTCCTATCAGCTGAACAACGGCAAAGAAGGCTGGCCATTCCTCGTCGCCAACATGCGCTATAAAACCAACAATGCGGATGGTCCTTTTGACGTTCCCTATGATGCCGAAAGCGTCGCCACACGCCTGCCAACCGGCACGGGCTTCCACTCTGTCGAAGGAAGCTTGACTGCAATCAAAGTTTCCGATCCGGCGGTTCTGTTCGCCAATATGGGCTATGTCAGCAACCTGAGCCGCGACATCGACAAAACCTTTGGCGATACCCACGTGATGGAAGTTGACCCCGGCGATGCTATCAATATCAGCGGCGGTATGGGCTTCTCGATCAATCCGGAAACATCGTTCACGCTGGGCTATAAACACAGCTATGTGTTTGAGACGACCCAAACGAACGAACGTGTTTCAACGGGCGTGATCACCGACACGGAAAGCGATACCGCCAGTGTCGGCGCGCTGTTGGTGGGGGCCAGCTATCGCTTCAATCCCATCACGAGCCTCAACTTCAACGTCGAAGTCGGTGCCACACGTGAAGCCCCCGATGTCCGCGTCGGCCTTCGCGTTCCTGTCCGTCTGGGTTCGTTGTTCTAAAGCTTAGCCCCCATCGGGACTTAGACGTTAAAAACATCGCCACTCCTGCACAAACGGGAGTGGCGATTTTCTTTTCAAGCAAACAAAAAGAGAAGCCGAAACGGGATCTCTACCCCTGAATAGCGCGTTGCCGCAGCATGGCATCGACCAGAACGCAGGCGAGCATCGCCTCGCCCACCGGAACGGCGCGAATGCCGACGCAGGGATCATGACGACCCTTCGTGACAATATCCGTGTTCTCGCCGCCCTTATCAATCGTCTGGCGCGGTGTGAGGATGGAGCTGGTCGGCTTGAGCGCAAAGCGCACCACGATATCCTGCCCCGTCGAGATGCCGCCCAGAACACCACCGGAATGGTTGGATAAAAACGTCGGCTTTCCATCATGGCCTTTGCGAATTTCATCGGCTGCTGCCGCGCCCGTAAGCGCCGCCGCTGCAAAACCGCTGCCGATCTCGACGCCCTTCACAGCGTTGATCGACATCATCGCGCGCGCGATTTCGCTGTCCAGTTTTTCATAGACGGGATCGCCCCAACCGGCAGGAACACCGCTGGCGTGCACTTCCACCACCGCACCGACGGACAAGCCGCCCTTGCGGATTTCCTCAAGATAATTCTGCCAGAAAGTCGCCGCCTTGGCATTAGGACTAAACACCGGATTGCGGTTGACCTCGCCCCAGTTCCATTCGCTGCGATCAACAATATGCTCGCCGATTTGAACAACAGCCCCGCGGATCGTGACGCTATCGCCCAAAATCTTGCGCGCTACCGCACCCGCCGCCACGCGACAAGCCGTTTCGCGCGCTGAAGACCGCCCGCCGCCGCGATAATCGCGGATGCCGTATTTCGCCTGATAGGTATAGTCCGCATGACCGGGGCGGAACTTGTCTTTAATCTCGCTGTAATCGTGAGAGCGTTGATCGGTATTCTCGATCATCAGGCTGATGGGCGTGCCGGTCGTCAGCCCTTCGAACGTACCGGAGAGAATCTTGACCTGATCGGCTTCCTGCCGCTGCGTCGTCAGCGAGGATTGCCCTGGCTTGCGCTTATCCAAAAAGGGCTGGATATCCGCCTCGCTTAACGGCAGGCGCGCAGGGCAACCATCTACCACCACGCCGATGGCGGGGCCATGGCTTTCGCCCCACGTCGTGAAACGGAACAGGGAACCGAAAGAGTTGCTCGCCATAGGATTATCCGATCATTTTGCGACAAACCCGCTGAGAAGCTCGGTCACAGGTTCGGCCTGCTCGACCGCCATCATGCCGATATTGTGATAACCGGAATCGACGTGCAGCAGCTCACCCGTCAACCCAGAGCTCAAATCGCTCAGCAAATAAAGAGCCGTATGCCCCACTTCAATGGTTGTGACATTGCGGCGAAGCGGCGCGTTGATCTCGCTCCAGCGCATCATATAACGGAAATCACCGATACCGCTGGCCGCCAAGGTCTTGATCGGTCCCGCTGAAATGGCGTTCACGCGGATGTTCTGCGGCCCCAGATCGACCGACAGATAACGAACGCTGGCTTCCAGCGCAGCCTTGGCCACGCCCATCACGTTGT
>DNGD01000251.1 GCA_003486725.1 Rhodospirillaceae bacterium | reverse complement strand
CTCCACCAGCCGCCAGCTCGACCCGCTGGTGGTGGGCCAGGACCATTACGAAACTGCCCGTGCCGTGCAAGGCACGCTGCAGCGCTACAAGGAATTGCGCGACATTATCGCGATTCTGGGCATGGACGAGTTGTCGCCGGAGGACAAGCTGGCGGTGGCCCGGGCGCGCAAGATTCAGCGCTTCCTGTCGCAGCCCTTCCACGTGGCCGAGGTGTTCACCGGCAGCCCGGGCAAGTACGTGCCGCTGGCGGAAACGATCCGCGGCTTCAAGATGATCGTCGACGGCGAGTGCGACGCCCTGCCCGAGCAGGCGTTCTACATGGTCGGCACGATCGAAGAAGCCGTCGCCAAGGCCGACAAGATGGCGAAAGCCGCCTAAAGGGGACAAGCATGGCAAACGCAATGCAATTCGAATTGGCTTCGCCGTTGAAGCAGGTTTACAAAAAACCTGTCGCGATGGTGACAGTGCCGGGCAGCGAAGGCAGCTATGGCGTTTTGGCGGGGCATGCGCCCATGGCCACGGGCATCGCTGCCGGCGTTTTGGAAGTGTATGAGAACGACCAAAACACGGTAACGGATCGCTGGTTTGTGATCGGCGGTTTTTGTGAAGTGACCACCGATCGTTGTACCGTGATGGCTGATCAAATCATCGCGATCAAGGATCTGAACCGCGACGCGATTGAGGCCGAGATCAAGTCCTTGAGCGGCGATAACGACGAAGCCGCAGCTGAAAAGTTGGCCATTGCCCAAGCCAAGCTGCTGGCGCTCGGGTAAACAAGTTTTCGTCTAACACATCTAATGGGGAGAAAAACCATGTCGTCATGCTGCTCGCATTCCTGCTGCTGCGCGGAAAAAGATTCCAAAGAAGTTCAAGAAGTCAAAGACGTTCTGAATGTCTGGTTGAACGCCGTGGCTTCTGGCGGTCCCGATGCCGTCATGACGCTCTACACCGATCACGCCGTTTTGCTGCCGACCTTGTCGGGCAAAATCTGCAACGATCCGGCCAAGCGTCTGGAATACTTCACGCACTTCACGGCGAAAGACAGCCTGAAGGGCACGATCAATGAACTTCACACACGCGTTCTTGGCGACGTTGCCATCAACAGCGGTCACTACACCTTCACGTTCAAAGAGGGCGGCAAGGAAGTCTCCGCCGCTGCGCGTTTCAGCTTTGTGTACAAGAAAACACCACTGGGTTGGCTGATCGTCGATCATCACTCCTCGCTGGTTCCTGCGGGACACTAAGCCGAACTTGGCACTTTAAAAAGGGTGGTGCGGAAACCGCGCCACCCTTTTATTATGGGCAAAATGAACATGAAGAAAAACATCGCGATCATAGGCGGCGGACCGGCGGGCTTGATGGCCGCCGAGAAACTGTCGGCGGGCGGCGTGAGCGTCACCGTTTACGACGCGATGCCGTCCGTGGGGCGCAAGTTTCTGATGGCGGGCTCGCATGGCGGGTTGAACCTGACGCATAGTGAAGAACTAAACAGTTTTCTAACGCGCTATCGCGCGGCAACGCCGCATATGGACGCGGCCATCTCGTCTTTCCCGCCGCAGGCGCTGATCGATTGGTGTCATGGGCTGGGGCAGGAGACGTTTATCGGCACCTCTGGCCGTGTGTTTCCCGTTGTGAAGCAGTCGAAAAATCTTTTGCGGGCTTGGTTGAAGCGCTTGGAAGAGCAGGGCGTGCGTTTTGCGCCGCGCCACCGCTGGACGGGTTGGAATGAACAGGGCGAACTGGCGTTCGAAACGCCGGACGGCGAAGTTTGTGCAAAGCCCGATGCGACTTTGTTGGCGCTGGGCGGCGCATCGTGGCCGCGCACAGGATCAAACGGCGCGTGGGTGGACATTTTGTCGCGTGAAAACGTCGCGCTAGCGCCGTTAGAGCCATCAAATTGCGGATTTATCGTGCCATGGTCGCCCTATTTTTCGGGGCGTTTCGCGGGACAACCGCTCAAACCCGTGACGCTCACCGTTGACGGAAAAACCTTGCAAGGCGAGCTGATGATCACGGACAAAGGCATCGAAGGCAGCGTTGTTTACGCGCTGTCCGGTGTGTTGCGCGAGCAGCTTCATGCAAATGGCAAGGCCATCGTTCACGTCGATTTACGCCATGGTTTATCGTGCGAAACGCTGGTGAAACATCTGCAAGCCCCGCGCAAGGCACAGTCGTTTTCGACCTATTTGCGCAAGGCTGGCGGGCTTTCCGCTGTCGCGATTGGCTTGCTGCGTGAGATGACGCCGCCGGAGTCTTTGCCCATTAATGACATCGAAAAGCTGGCGAAATTGATCAAGGCGTTGCCTTTGACGTTGACAGCGACGGCACCGATGGCCCGCGCGATTTCAACGGCGGGCGGCGTGCGTTTCGATGCGCTGGATGAGCATTTCATGTTGCGCGACAAAGCGGGCGTGTTTGTCGCGGGCGAAATGCTGGATTGGGACGCGCCCACGGGCGGCTATCTGTTGCAGGGCTGTTTCAGCACGGGCGTTGCGGCAGCGCAGGGGATTGCGAAGTATTTGAGGGAGTAGTTTTCCTTTTGCGTCTCCCCGTCATCCCGCACAAGCGTCGCGTAAGCGACGCGCTGATGCGGGATCTCGAGATCGTCATAAACTATTCTTTCCGCAATCCCGTCCGTACTCAACCCTCTCGGGATCCCGCATCTTCGTGATGCTATCGCATCACTTCGTGCGGGATGACGATTCAATAATCCCCTCAAAATCCTTTACAAACTGTGGCGTGTCGAACAGCGGCAAAGGCAGGCGCTTTTCGGTGAGATGCGCACGCAAGGCGTCGCGCTCGGATTTATCCTTGGCCAAACGCAGCGCCAGTTTCTTGTAATCTTCAAGATTGTTCGTAATCAATTGCGGCAATTCTGCTGCCGTCAAAAGGCTTGCGGCAACACGGCTGACAAAGCTTTTTCCGGCCATTGTCACCACGGGCGCGCCGACCCATAAAGCATCGCTGGTCGTCGTATGCCCGCCAACGGGGAAGGTGTCGAGCGCCAAATCCACCACGCGATACCGCGCCAAATGCTCTTCCTGCGCGGCGGGTTTGGCAAAATGCAGCCGAGCGGGGTCGAGGCCGTTTTCCTGCGCGGCCTTGCGCAAACGCTCCGGCGCGTAAGGATTGGCTTCAAGGAGCCACAAAACAGAATCGGGGTTTTCGCGCAACAAATCGCACCATACTGCGAAAACTTCCGGCGTGATTTTATAGGTCTGGTTGAAACTCGCCAGCACCAGCGCGTTTTCGGGAAGGCCGTAATCGCTTTTCGCTTTCGACGCGCCAATCGTTTTTTGGCGATCATTAATTTGATAAGTGTGCGGCATCCGCAGGACTTTTTCGGTAAAAAACGCCTCGGTACCCTCCGGCACCGTAACAGAATCCGCGATAAACCCATCCACAAACGCCGCGCCGGTGGTGGCCGGAAAACCCAACCAATGCAGCTGTTTTGGCGCAGGGCGATAGGCGAGGATGTCCAGATGCCCACCCGTCGTGTGACCCTTCAGGTCAATCAGAACGTCGATCTCATCGCTACGGATACGGCTGGCGCAACCGACGGCGGTGAGGGCGTTCAGCTCCACAAAATGATCGGCCTCGCGGCGCAAACGTTCGCGTATAGCCGAATGATCTTCGATGCCGTAGCTATAGGCATAAACTTCAAACTTGCTACGGTCATGCAGGCTGAACAATTCCGCAATCAGCCATGACGTCGCGTGCGCATGAAAATCGGACGACAGATAACCGACGCGAAGACGCTCATGATGATAGGTCGGCGGCGCGGGCAGGGGCGCAATCGCGCCGAAACGCCGCGCGGAAAACCGCATCGCGCTTTCCTTCTGTAATGCCGGATCATCAAACATTATGGCCGTGATATTGGGCGGCAAATTCGCGTCCGCGCCAAGCGTCTCGCCCCATTCGCACAGCTGGCGCAGACAGAAATGATATTGCCCGCGTCCTTCGATGTTATCGGGGCGCAAGGCCAGCGCGCGCCGCCAAGCTTCCGTTGCTTGCGGCAGATCATTCGTCGTTTGCGACAAACGCGCCAGCCCCTCCCAGACTTCGGGACGTTGCGGATGGTGGGGTGCCAGCGCCTTCAGCACCGCAATCGCATCGGGCGTCTGCCGGCTGGATGACAAAACCCGCGCAAGGTTCATGCCCGCTTCGAACCAGTTGGGATAGGCCACCAAAGCGCGGCGGTAAAAGACGATGGCGCGGTCGGCCTCGCCCTTGCTCTCGGCAATTTGCGCGGCGAGGTGCAGGATATTGGGATCTTTGGGAGTCGCTTGAAGTGCGGCGGCAACGGCCTTGTTCGCGGCCTCCCACTGACCTGATTGCGCCCCCGATTGCACCAGCATAAGCAGGCGGTTAAAGCGTTCTTGGGCGGTTTTCGACATTATATTGCACTCCACGGGTCAAGCCGCTAGATTATGCCTCGTTGTCGCAGTAAAGACAACGTGCGAGAACGACTCGCCCTGACTTTATAACCACGAGAAGTAAAACAAAACCGTGCTTATCGACCTTGGTATTATCCTTCTCCTTTTGTTGATGAATGGATTCTTCTCGATGGCCGAGATGGCTATCGTCTCCGCGCGGCGCGCGCGACTGCGCCAGCTG
>DNGD01000114.1 GCA_003486725.1 Rhodospirillaceae bacterium | reverse complement strand
CAAAAAATGGCGGATTTCCTCGATTCTTAAAATTTGAGCTAAATTACATAATATCCAATTATATCAATAGTTAAGCTGGCTTTAGCCTCGTTCATGTACAGTGAGATCATCAAGAGTGATTGTGGTGATTTCAATGAAAACGTTCCTTTTAATCCTTTTCGTATCGACCCTTTTGGTGGTTTTCCCCCAGAGCGTGCGGGCTGATTTTGAAGACGGGCAGTCTGTACCGGCCACCGTTATCGCCCCGCTCATGGCGTGGGTTGAGGCGCAGGTTGGCGTAAAAGTCCCCGCCTTGCCCCAAGTGATCACAAGCAAAACCCGTTTGGCTGACATCGTGAGCCGTATGGGCCGCTCGGCCGCCCGTGCCAAGGCGCTATATGTCAGCGGTTTCGTTGTATTGGACCACCGTTCTTTCGACACGGAAGATGAAACGGAAATGAGCCTTTTGGTCCATGAATTGGTTCATTATGCCCAGTCTTTCAAGCGCCAGAGCGTATGGAGCTGCGCGCAGGCCAAGGAAGTAGAAGCCTATACAATTCAGAACAAGTGGTTGGAAGATCAGGGGCATTCGCCCTTCGTGCGGGCTTCGTGGATCGACCGTATGGCGGCTTGCCCCACCAGCACAAGTTCGGTTGCCGTGGCTCGGGCGGACTAGGGCCGAAGGTTGGTAACCCTACATAAGTAACCCCATAATAGGATGGAGATAAAGGGCGCCTCACTTTTGTGAGGCGCCTTTTTGTTAACGATTATAGGGAAATGAAAGCAAAAACCTAAGAAAAAGATGGATCACACCTTCTTTTATGTCTATAAAGAGGGAGTCCAATTTGATCGAGCAAGGAGACAAAGATGAAAAAATCTTTAACGCAGTCCTTACTTTCCGTATTTTTTTCAGTGTTCCTTGTGGCGGGCATCAGTAGTGCCGCCGTCGCACAAACACAAACAGCCAAGATCAATGACGCCTTGGCGAAGAAAAATCTGACGGAAGTTCAGAACCTTCTGAAGTCCGGTCCCGGTAACGTCGATGAAGTTATCAGGGCTCTTTTGAAGACGACGCAGAATGTTATGGCGACGGATCCTGACTTCTCCAATAGAATGATGGCGCTTGCCGGTGATTATGCAACGCAGATCACACCACCCACCGTTCCGGCGGTGTGTGCCGATCTTCGTCGGATCGTCAGTGCGTTCAAGCCCGAGCAAATCGGATCGCCGCTTTTCATGACGGTTCTCGAGGCAACACAAAAGTTTTCCAAGGCTCCCGTCGTTGTTGCGCAAGGCCGCCCCAATCTGTGTGAAGACGCTTTCTTGCTGATCGCCACGATGTCAGGCGATGAAGCTTTGCTGGCGATGCTTCCCGGTATGCGCGGCCCTGGCTTGCCGCCTGTGACCATCCGTCCGGGCATTCCGCCGAATGCGCCGCCGCCGACTGTAAAGCCAAGTGCCGATTAATTCCGATTTCAACTCAAACTTACCATTAAAGAGGAAAACGATGTCTATTAAAAAACAGTTAGGTGCTTGTGTCCTTCTTTCCGCCGTTGTTCTTTTGGGTAATGCTCCCTCAGCACAGGCTTATGGTCCAGAAGGATTGTTTGGTGGCCGTCCGCAACCCGACAGCTCCATTGTTCTGAGCAACCCCGTCGATCTTCGCAATGAACGTCCGGAGCGCGCTGAATCGGTTCTGGAACATCCCCGTCCCGATTACGATCCGGTGCCGATGCAGATAGGCAGCTTTGAAATCTTCCCGACCCTTGAGTTGGGCGAAACCTATGACAACAACATTTTCGTCGAAAATAACAGCCGGTCCGAAGATGCCGTGGGCACCATCCGTCCGATTGTGAATGTGTTCTCGAATTGGGGTCGTCATGCTCTGGCGGTCACGACGTTTGGCGATATCAACTATTACAGCCAGCATGCGGACGAAAATTACAAGAACGCCGTTCTGGATGTAACGGGCCGTTATGACATTGAAGCGGAAACGTGGGTCAATGGCCGCGGCGGCTATCAACGTCTCGCTGAATCGCGCACGTCACCTGATGCGGTGAATGGCTCTGAACCGACGACATTTGGCGTCGGCAAGGCTGGCTTGACCTTCTATCGTGGTCCCGGTTTGTTGAAGATGAACGCCGACTATGATTACAAGCGTTTCGACTATGATGATACGCCTTCCTCGCTTGGCCCAATCGATCAAAGCATCCGTGATCGCGATGAGCACGTCATGGGCGGCAAGCTGGCTTATGAGTTGTCGGGCAATGTGAAGCCCTACGTTCGCGGCGCTTATAACATCCGCAACTATGACAGCAACCCCGCGCATGACTCGAGCGGCTTTGATGCGGTCGCGGGCGTGGCGATGGATTTGGGCGGCATCACGTCGCTCGATCTGTTCGGCGGCTGGATGGAACAATATTATGATGATTTCCCAGGCAAGAAAAAAGTCAGCACACCGAAACTCGGTGGTCGTTTGGACTGGAACGTTACGGGTTTGACCTCGGTTGCTCTGGAAGCTGATCGCACCATCGAAGAAACGACGTTGGAAAACTTCAACAGTTTCGTCCAGACGGGCGGTTCGGTGACAGTGACGCATGAGCTGCTGCGCAACGTCTTGCTGGAAGGCAACGTGTCGTACTCGCATTCCGACTTCAGAGGCAATGCCGATCGTGAAGATGATCTCGTCTCGGCTGGCTTCGGTGGTCGTTATCTGATCAACCGCAGCCTGTATACCGATCTGTTCTACAGCTGGGATCGCCGTTATTCGACGAACGATCCGTCCGAATACACGCGCAACATGATCACGATGCGCGTTGGCGTTCGCTTCTAAGTCTGTAGGATAAGATTGGCCAGCTCGGTCAATTGAGTAAATGGTTAGCGTAGGGGGTGGTGAGATGCGTATGTGCAAAAAACTTTTCTTAGGTTTAGTTCTTTGTGGTGCCATTCTTGCCGCCCCCTTCGCGTCTCAAGCGGGCGTGTTGCCGACGCCCAGCGCCAAGATGCGGATGCCCGCGCTGTCCCAATCTGAACAAAGCTATCTTGCAGAGAATCAAGCCGCCGAAACGCAGGCGTTGGTGCCCTCACCCTCCGGTAGCCAAGAATATGTGCTGGGAACGGGCGACCGTATCAAGCTCACCGTTTACGGCGAAGCGGATCTGTCCGGCGAGTATGAGGTCAGCAGCACCGGTGTGGTGGCCATGCCGCTTATTGGCGATGTCCATGCGGCGGGCCAGCCCTTACAGGCGTTTGAGCAGGCCGTGCGTCAAAAGCTGACGGGCGGCTATTTGCGCGACCCTCGCGTCAGCGCGCAGGTTGTTAACTATCGGCCCTTTTTCATTCTCGGTGAAGTCGCCAAGCCCGGCAGCTATCCGTATGTGAACGGAATGACCATTATTAACGCGGTGGCTTTGGCGGGTGGCTATACCTATCGTGCTGACAAAAAAGGCGTAACGGCCTCCCACGCCAATGATCCGCAAAAGCAGGATACGCCTGTGACCGAGGAAACCGTCGTCAGGCCCGGCGACATTATCCGCGTCCCCGAACGCTTCTTCTAAACAGGGCTTCTTTTTGGTTAACGCATCTTTTGCGATAGCGAAACTATTACCGGTTTGATAAACTTTTTCAAGCGCCCACAGGCGCGTGAGTGCCTTTATTCTGTTGTTTTGTTCGTCGCATTCAGGTCATTTTATTGATAAGATAACGGCGCCAAGCGCCACGAGGAGTATTCTATGACAGCGCCAAGACCCAATAAGTATCGCCCCCGCCCTAATGCTAATCGCCCCTTCGAATCTGACTCCGTTTCTGCTTCCACGCCGGAGGCCAGTTTCGAGCCGACCTCTGTTGCGGCTCCTGCGCCGGAGACTCCCAAGGCTGAAGCTCCCAAGGTTGAGGCTCCTGCGCC
>DNGD01000009.1 GCA_003486725.1 Rhodospirillaceae bacterium | reverse complement strand
CCCAGGCTGATGATGCGGAAGGTCTTGAAATATATGTGCGTGAATAGCTTTCAAATGTTTGGCGTCAAAATTACCGCGAATAGGATTAAGGGAAAGCTCGCGGAGGCGGTTTGAAACGAAAGCCGCCTCGCGTTGCAGATTATATGCCATTTCGGATTCGTCGCTTGTCACGGCGCGTAATGCTTTAAAATGGCTGCGGTCAGTTGTTCGCTGCTCAACTCTCCCTTGACGTAGCGGCGGTTAAGTTCCTCGATTTCCGACGACNNCAAAACCTTCAAGGCGAACGCTGCCGCGCCCGTAATCGACGGCTTTCTTGCGCCGTGCGCGTTCGGCGTCCGAGATCGGCTGCTTTGGGGGCGGTGTATTGGTCATGTGGATCGTTCCTTTTTAAGCCCTTTTATTCTAGCATATCCCGCCTTAAACCACAGCGAAAAAACCATGAAAAATCCGCCCTCGGAAGGCTCCGAGGGCGGCAATGTTGCACGGTTTAGGCCGCCAGTTTTTCTTCTTCCGGCTCGGCAAACTCCGGCGCACGAAGAAGCGCGGGGAGCCATCCCTTTCCGGCAAGACGTTCTTGCGCTTGCGCGGCAAGCGCGTCTTTCTTGAGGTCGGCAAGATTCTCGGCGGCTTGTGGCGAGACGGCTTCCGCCACGGCGGCAAGGACAAGTTTCTTCGGGACGCGCCCCAAGAAATTCTCCTTGGTCGGTTGCCACCATGCCGCCATATCAAGACCGAGCGCGGCGGCGAGTTCATCGGCATGAACGAGGCGCGGCGCGTTGGGGCGGTCTTGCTTGCCCCGCACGGCGTTCACGCTCATGGCAGCGCAGAGCGCGATTAATGCCATGATTGTGGGCGCGGGTTGTTGCAACAGCCACGCGAACAAATCCTCGGCTCGTTCGGGAAGCTGCCCTTCCCATGCGGTGAGACTTGCGTCCACTTCATCGGCGGCCTTGCAAGGTCTGCCGTTGTCCGCACCAAGGCGTAGATCACGGCTGGCAAGCCGTAGATCAAGACAGCTATCGGCGCGAGATGTGCGCGAATAAAAAACAGGCAACGCCAAAGCATAAGCCACAGAAGCAAGAGACACCGCCAGATTATCCTTGAGCAAGACGCGCAAGGCCGCCGTCCTTTCGGCGGTCAAGGCTTCGACGAGCGAAGACGGAAGTGATGCCGCAGGGTCGAAGCTCGTGTTCGTTTCTCTCTCGCTGATTTGGAGCGAGGCCACCGTTTTTTTATCCTCGCGCCGGACAAGGCCGCGCTCAACCCGCGTTTTGCCGTCATGGCCGATGGCGACGATGGCTCCGGCTTGCGCCATAACTTTCGGTTCCCATACTTCTTCGGTTTCGGACAGTTGTTCAATTTTGTCCAAAAGCTCTTCAAGCTGCGCTTGCATATCTTCATCCGCTTCGTCGCCATATTCCTCGGCGAGGTAATCATGGCGAAAGGACAAATGATTGATTTCCTCCTGAACGTCCGGCGCAAGGGGCTTGCTTTCGGGATAAACTCTTCCCATGCCGCCAAGCGCGGCATGGTCAAAGTCGGGCATAATCTCGACCCAACCCCATCCCTCATGGCGAACGGCTGCGGCCTCGCTTTCCAGCTTTTGGGCGACGAGACGATCCAGCAAAGCGGGATCGGTGAGATAGCCCTCATGCTCTGGCTGAAACAAGTCGCGGAAAATCCCGCCTCCTTCTTTCTGATAGGCTTCCAGCCCGACGAAAGACACGCGCAAATCATCGGCTTCGACCTGCGAAGCCGTGAGAGCGCGGCGCAAGGCTTGTGGATCGCGCCGCCATGCGGGGCTATCAAACCAAGCCGCCTCTTGCGCCTCAAAATCGTCTGACACGGTGAAGGCCATCAATTGGTCGAGCGAAAGTTCGTCGTCGCGGTAGAGTTCAAAAAGGCGTGGACTGACGGCGGCAAGTTTGAGCCTTTGGCGCACGGTTGTGACCGTTGTGCCAAAACGCGCCGCGATGTCTTCCACGCCCTTTCCGGCCTCGCTCATGGCGCGGAATGCCTCAAACTGGTCGGCGGGGTGCATCGGCAAGCGCAAGAGATTTTCAGCAAGGCTGATTTCTCCGGCATCCTCGCCGTTCAACACATGGCAGGGGATTTCGGATTTGGCTGTCATCGTCTTTTGTTTGACGAGCGACTTGAGCGCGGCAAGGCGGCGACCTCCGGCGACGACTTCAAACTTGCCCTTCGCTACGGCGCGAACTTGCAGATTTTGCAAAAGCCCGTGCGCCGCGATACTCGCGGCAAGGGCTTCGATCTCGTGATGCGCTCCCGTCTTGCGAACATTCGCGGCGGAGGGAACAAGCTGGCTGAGGGGGATCATTTGGATATTCATGGCATAGTCTCCTTTGGGTTTGGGTTGTCAGCGCAAACGCGCGCTGCAACCCTGCCGTCGGCGAGACAGGGGAGGTAAAGGCAAGGGTTCGAAGGCCGAGGGGGATCACCCGACCTGCACACGCCCTTCGACAAATAATAGGGTTGTCTCAAATCGACGGGCGCGCGCCCTTGGAAGGTCGGGGATACGGCCTCTCGCTCCCTTGCCTGCGCTAGGGGCATAGCCCCTTAGCTTGCCTCCGCCTGAAGGCGGAATGACCACATCTGAACTTACGCCAGATCGGCAAAATGAATCGGGGCGTTGCGGGGAGTCCCCGCAGAAGAGGTGGCGAAGAACGGTCTACAAGACCGGTCGCAGACAGGGGAAGGCTTTCCCCTGACGCTTAGTCAAGATAGTCTCGCTTAAGCTTTTTCAAGTCACCCAGAGCCATGGAGAGCTGGGTGGTTGATGGAGGTGTGTCATCGTGCGGCCCTGGGGTAACATAGGTATATGCTGCACGCAATTTACCTGGGTGAGCAGCGTCTCTGGTTAAAAGCTGATACACAGAGTTACTAAATTCACCAAAAGTTTTTCCGTCATAGTCCGTAATAGATGCCATTGAATCACCATCAGCACAGCGCTTCCTGACGAGCAGCTCTTTTCCAAACCGCTCAACCGCCTGACGAATAATGGTTGCCCCGTCTTTTCGTTGTTCAATATCGTGCGATTTTATTATTGAACTCGCTTTGGCAAGCATAGTTGCTAGTCCATCATTTTGGTTTCTAATTTCAGTCCCCAAAACGGGGTCGTTCCGAACGATTTGGAACTGTGCAACGTTTTTATGTTCCCATCGATGTCCTATATCTTTCCAGCTTGAATGATCTTGGGTTAAAACGATGACTTGTACGCCCTCGTTCAACAGTCCCTCAATAACCGTTGAAGCAAAATTAGGGCGAAAATCGTCATCGCTCGCCAAAACAGGATCATCCAAGATTATGAACCCTGCTTTTTCCTGAACAGACCGTGCGAGGAACATAGAAAGTCCAAGACAATGCAATTGGGATTGGCTGAATACAGCTATGGCATCTCGAAATTTCGGATTACTGCGATCTTCGTTGGCTGCTAGCCCAACTTTTATATCGATATTACGTCTGGCTTTTGTGCTGCGACGTTGCACAGCCTCAAAAAATGTCGGCTCGCACGGGCGCAAATAATCCCACCATGTTTTTACATCGGAACTCATTTCAGAGAATTTTTCGTCCGCGACTTTCCCGTTTCCTGTATCAATCTCTTTTAAGGCTTTGTCCAAATTTTTGATTTTGAGATCATATTCTGCCATTTTCTGCAAAGCATCCCACAAACGCGCTGGGTTGCGAGCCAGCACAATCAACTCGTCCCAGCCTTTTGTTTTTGTGCTTTCCTCAACGACTCCTTTAAGTGGGCCTGCAAGAGATTGAGATGCCTGCCCATACAGCTGATTAATCTTTTCATACGAAGATTGTTCTGCAGTTACTTTGTTTAGAGCGAGAAAAAGGGTCGTGGAATCATCCCAGATGTTCAGCAGGTCAATCATTTTATGTAAGCAGGTGCGGGCTACAGCGATGGATTTTTTTAGTGATGTGTGCTCCCGCACCATCAAACGGCTGCGCGAAACCCATTCTGAAACAACAGAATCATCTGGAACCAACTCACGCAAACGGGCAATGGTGAATCCCCTTTTACGCCTGGCATGAGAGCTTACTCGCAAACACTTTGGCAAGGTGCCTTCTAAAGAATCTGACAACATCGATAAAGATGTATCAATTTCTTGTACCGCCAGCTTAATAGATTTTTCTGCGGTTTGATACGCTTCTGTGTTTTTGACCTGCTCACGAATTACATCAATTCTGAAACGGGTCAACGCATCCGCTGTGCCACACAGGGGGCAGTCAATGTCTGAATGCCCATCAGATAGTTCTGATATTGATAAGGCCGCCTTGAATAAGTCAACAAGCCGTCGTGTCTCCTCATTAATTTTCGCGCGTTCGGCAAGAAAGTTTTTGATGCTGTGATTCAAAACGGACAAATTGCCAGTCCATGCCGAGAGTGTCGATCGCGCAAATAGATCAAGGGGAAATGATTTTCCTTGCCTGTCCCGAAGCTCCTGCTCAATCTGGTCTGCTTGTTGATCTCTCAGTTCTTGTGGAGGAATAGATAAGTTTTGTAGAAAAGCGGTTGTTGCAGCGAGTAAGTTTCTTTCAAGGTCAGTCATTGACTTTGAT
>DNGD01000026.1 GCA_003486725.1 Rhodospirillaceae bacterium | reverse complement strand
TCTGGGAAACGATGGAAGGCCTCAAGGCCGCCGGCGCGTCCTCCATCCTCGTCCTACCGATTGAAAAAATGATGGGGTGATGATGACCACAACAAAAACACTCGTCATTGCGAGGAGGCCTTTAGGCCGACGCGGCAATCCATCCCACGCCCTTTCAGCCATGCGCTTACATTGATTTTGGGATGATTGATCGCCACGGCGCTGCGCGCCTCGCGATGACGGTATATTGTTTATTATAAGGAAAAACTCATGCCAACAAAACTCAACTGGAATGCGCTAACCGATGCCGAGAAAACAGCAGCCCTTGCGCGCTCGGTCGGATCAAACAATGACGTGACCGACGCCATGAAAGTCATCGTGCGCGATGTGCAGCAAAACGGCAACGAAGCGGTCGCCCGCTACGCCGCCAAGTTTGATAACTACACCGGCCCCATCGCGCCGATCCCTGTCGAGCAACTAAAACAGGCCGCCGATGCTCTTTCGCCCGACCTGCGCACGGCCTTAGAAACCGCCATCAAAAATCTCACCGCCTTTCACACCGCGCAAAAGCCCACGCCGGTGAAGGTCGAGACCATGAAAGGCGTACAGTGTGAAATGGTCTGGCGTCCCATTGAGCGCGTCGGGCTATATGTGCCCGCCGGCACCGCGCCGCTGTTCTCCGCCGTTTTGATGCTAAGCCTGCCCGCGACGCTTGCCGGATGCCAGACGCGCATTCTGTGCACGCCGCCGCGCAAGGATGGCACGGTTGATCCTTCCACCCTTGCCGCCGCCTATTTGTGCGGCATCACGCAGGTGTTCCCCATCGGCGGGCCATGGTCGATTGCCGCGATGGCCTATGGCACCGAGACACTGCCCAAGGTCGATAAAATCCTCGGGCCCGGAAATTCCTACGTTACCGCCGCCAAGATGATCGTGTCACAAGATGCGGCGGGTGCGGCAATCGATATGCCCGCAGGTCCTTCCGAGGTCATGGTGATCGCGGATGACGCGGCCAACCCTGCTTGGGTCGCGGCGGATTTGCTGGCGCAGGCCGAACACGGCACGGATTCGCAAGCCCTCCTCCTGTCCGATAGCCAAGCGTTGATTGATGCGGTGGCTGTCGAAATCGAAAAACAAACGACGCAGTTGTCACGCGCCGACCTGATCAACCAGTCGCTCGAACTTTGCCGCTTAATTCTGGTGAATGATTTGGGTGACGCGGTGATTGTCGCCAACCGCTATGCGCCCGAACATTTGATAATCCAAGGCGCGCCCGATGCGGCATGGCCCACCGCGATGGTGCCAGCGATCCAAAATGCGGGATCGGTTTTTGTCGGTGCGTTCTCGCCCGAAACGGCGGGCGATTATGCCAGCGGCACCAATCATGTCTTGCCGACCTATGCGCTGGCGCGCGCCTATGGCGGGCTATGCCTTCTCAGTTTCATGCGCAATATGACGGTGCAAACGCTGACCCGCGAAGGCCTCACCGCCCTCGCCCCGACGTTGACGGCCATGGCCGCCGCCGAAGGTCTTGATGCGCATGGCAATGCGGTGAAGGTGCGGATGGGGGTTTAGATTTTAGGCTTCTGCAGATATCTACTGCTCAGGGTTTCAACGGTCGTCCAATCCCGCTCGTTGAACGTCTCGGCAACAAGCAACTTTGTCTCACAAAGAGTCTTTCGCTTCGCTTCGGCCTCGGCCAAACGAGCCAGACGATCCTTCACTATCGCGGGAGACGCGCCGCTGCCATTAACAACTTTTCTCATTTGGGCGAACAGCGCCTTCGCGTCAGCCTGACACATGCCGATGTGATCTTCTTGGGAGCGCCTAAAAAACGAGAAAGGGTCAAAGGCTCCAACCTTGGCCGGAATCAGCATGAGAGAAGCGAACGTGCAAAAGGCAGCCACAACGGGCGCGGTGCGTTTCAAAAAAAGTTTCGACATTTCTTTCTCCTAATATCCATAATCTATCGATAAATCTTATCGGGGTGTTCTTTTCAAATACACCAAAAATACGGGCACCTTAAGCACAGATATTGGTTAATGACAAAAAAACGGGAAGCCAAGGCTCCCCGTTTTCCTGTATTTTTAAGAATGAGCCTCTTAGTGCCTCATTCCCTTGGTCGTTGTTGGCTCGCCATCACCATTGGGGGCAGCGGCGGCAGAGGTGATCGCTTTCGCGGCCTCTTCCTCCCACACCACGGGAACCAGCGGCCCCGTGAGCGCGACTTTGAGAACCTCATCCACCGTGTTGATGAGCATGATCTTGAGGCCCTTTTTCACATTGTCGGGGATTTCCGCCAGATCACGCTCATTCTCCTTGGGGATGCAAACGGTGGTCAGACCGCCGCGCAGCGCCGCAAGGAGCTTTTCTTTGAGCCCGCCAATTGGCAAGACGCGACCACGCAGGGTGATCTCGCCTGTCATCGCGACGTCTTTATGGATCGGAATGCCGGTCAAGACGGACACGATGGAGGTCACCATCGCGACGCCCGCACTGGGGCCATCCTTCGGCGTGGCGCCTTCCGGCACATGCACATGGATATCGCGTTTTTCAAGCATGCTTTGCGCGATGCCAAAATGCGCCGCGCGCGCCTTCACATAGCTTTCCGCCGCCTGAACAGATTCGCGCATCACATCGCCCAGTTTACCGGTGATCGTGATCTTGCCCTTGCCGGGCAGCGCAACGGCTTCGATCGACAGCAACTCGCCGCCCACCTCGGTCCATGCGAGGCCCGTGGTGACGCCGACCAGATCCTCGGCCTCCACCTCGCCAAAGCGGAACTTCTTCACGCCCAGATATTTTTCAATATTGCGGCGCGTGATGTGGATGGATTTCGTGCCACTTTTCGACAGGATTTCCTTGATCGATTTACGCGCCAAATTGGCCAAATCGCGCTCAAGGTTACGCACGCCCGCCTCGCGGGTATAGTAACGCACGATGTCGCGAAGCGCGTCTTCGGAAATCGAGAACTCGGTCTTTTTCAGGCCGTGCTCCTTCATCACCTTGGCCACCAGATGGCGCTGGGCAATTTCGATCTTTTCATCTTCGGTGTAACCCGACAGACGGATGATCTCCATACGATCCAAAAGCGGTTGCGGCATTTTCAGTGAATTGGCCGTGCAAACGAACATCACATCCGACAAATCATAATCGACTTCAAGATAATGATCGTTGAACGTGTTGTTCTGTTCGGGGTCGAGCACTTCCAAAAGCGCCGACGACGGATCGCCGCGCCAATCGGAGCCGAGCTTGTCCACCTCGTCCAAAAGGAAGAGCGGATTGGACGATTTCGCCTTTTTCATGCCTTGCACGATCTTGCCGGGCATGGAGCCGATATAGGTGCTGCGGTGGCCCCTGATCTCGGCCTCGTCGTGGACGCCG
>DNGD01000014.1 GCA_003486725.1 Rhodospirillaceae bacterium | reverse complement strand
TTTTGATCGGTGCATTTCGCGGCGATAAATCCGGCGTGGCTGTTACGGGCGCGGCGGCAGTATCTTTGCTGGCGGCGGCGGTTTTGGTGTGGCTTGACAGCGGCAAGATAGGGGCAGTCTTCCACGACATGTTTGCGGTGGATGACTTCCGGCGCTTCGTGAAAATCATGCTGCTTGTGGCGGGTGCTGGTTCGCTGGCCCTAGCCCCTGCTTTCTTTGCGCGGGGAGAAGGGGGCCATAAACCCGAATATCCCGTTTTGGTGATGCTTGCGGTACTGGGCATGATGCTGATGGTATCGGCGAACGACTGGATTGCACTTTATGTAGGCTTGTAGTTTCAAAATCTGGCGCTTTACGTACTCGTCTCTTTTCAGCGGGATCAAAAACGGTCCAGCGAGGCAGGGCTTAAATATTTTATGCTCTCGGCGTTTTCGTCAGCGATTATGCTCTTTGGCCTGTCATTTATTTACGGTGCTTCAGGCGGAACAGGCTTTGTGGATACGGCGCGCGTGCTGGCGGAAAGTCAGACCTTGCCCATCGGGATCGTCGCAGGGCTAGGCTTTGTTTTGACAGGATTTGCGTTTAAAATATCTGCCGTTCCCTTCCATATGTGGACGCCTGATGTGTATGAAGGCGCTCCCACGCCGGTGACGGCTTTTCTGGCGGCAGCGCCCAAGGTTGCCGCACTGGCGTTACTGGCCATCATTCTGGCTCTGCCTTTGGCGCTCGCAGCGGCTGTCTGGAAACCTGTGATTATCATCCTGTCAGTGGCGTCGATGGTGTTTGGTTCGTTCGCAGGCCTCATGCAAACGAATCTCAAGCGCCTGATGGCCTATAGTGCCATTGCGAATGTCGGCACGATTATGGTCGGGCTTGTTTGTCTTGATCCTATGCAAGGCGTCATTTGCCTTGATGGGTTGAGAGGAATCTTGATCTATCTGGCCTTGTATTTTGTCGGCGTTATCGGCGTGTTTAGTGTTCTGTTGGTTTTGCGCAAAGACGGTGAGCCCGTTGAAGCTCTAACCGATCTGGCGGGTCTATCGAAAACACAGCCGCTTTTGGCGCTTGCGATGGCGGCTTCGCTGTTTTCACTGGCGGGCGTCCCGCCACTGGCCGGATTCTTTGGCAAATATTTTGTTTTGCTGGCGGCGGTGAAGGCGGGGGTGTGGCCGCTCGCACTCGTCGGTGTGCTAACCAGCGTCGTGGCTGCAGGTTACTATTTACGGATTGTCAAAATTATGTATTTTGATGACGCCGAGGCCAGCGCGCTCGATCCTGTGAAGGACACTGCGCTTAAGGCCGTGGTTGTCTTGGTCTCGCTCTCTGTCCTGTTGTTCGTTCTTGTGCCTGCGCCGCTGATGGATGCAGCGCGTCATGCCGCTGAAGGTCTGTTACCCCCATGATCCCGACTTTTTTTCGTATAGAGACCCTCGACTCCACAAATAGCACCAATTTGGTCGCTAAGGAGGCCGCCGAGTCTGGTGAACACGAAGGGCTTGTCGTTCACGCGCTTTCCCAAACAGCGGGGAAGGGGCGGCTGGGGCGCACGTGGGAATCGCCCGAAGGCAACCTCTATGTCAGCGTGCTTCTTCGTCCCCGCTGCGCGTTGCAACAGGCCGTCTATTACAGTTTTGTGGCGGCGATGGCTGTCTATGATACCGTTTTGGCCCCAAAACCTGACGCCTGTATCCAGCTGAAATGGCCAAATGACGTGTTGGTGGATGGCAAGAAAATCAGCGGCGTTTTGCTGGAAACCTCGCCGACGCAAGGTGGTTTGCTTGATTGGCTTGTGATAGGCGTTGGAATTAATGTGGCACACCATCCCGAAAACGCCCTTTACCCCACTACGTCGCTGGCGGCCTTGGGCGTGAGCCCAACAGTTGAGGAAACGCTTCAGCAGTTTCTTCTAAGTCTCGATCACTGGCGTAAGACTCTTTTGTATGACGGGTTTTCTCCCATCCGGAAAGCGTGGCTGGCCGATGCCAAGATGGGAGAAGCCGTGGTGAAAACGCCTTCTGGCGACATCACCGGCGATTTTGCGGGGATTGATGAATCCGGTGGCCTTATCTTGCGGTTGGCGAACGGGCAAGAAACGGTTATACAGGCGGGCGATGTCTTTTTTCCACAAGGGAATGGTTGACCTTCCATGCTTTTAGCGATTGATGCCGGTAACACAAACACCGTTTTTGCGTTGTTTGACGGCACGACACAAATTGGCGTTTGGCGCGCCGTGACGAATGTGCAGCGCACCTCCGACGAATATGCCGTTTTTCTTAAAACGCTGATGGCGCAGATCGGCGTCGAATCCAGCACCGTGACCGATGCCATTCTGGGCAGCGTCGTGCCGGACGTGAACTTTAATCTGGTGCGTTTGTGCCGCGATCACTTTGATTGCGAACCCCTCATTATCGGTTCGCCGGACGTTGTTACGGGGATCAAGGTCTGCATCGATCGTCCCGAAGAACTGGGCGCGGATCGTCTGATCAACGCGGTGGCAGGCGTGTCACTTTACAAAACGCCGTTGCTGATCGTCGATTTCGGGACGGCGACGACATTCGATGTGATCGATGCCGATGGCACCTATCGTGGCGGCGCGATTGCGCCGGGGGTCAATCTATCGCTTCGCGCCTTGCATTTGGCCGCCGCCAAACTGCCGAGTGTGGCCGTGGCAAAGCCCGCCAAGGTGATTGCCACGGGGACGGTAACCGCCATCCAATCCGGCATTTTCTGGGGCTATGTCGGCATGGTGGAAGGGTTAATTTCCCGTATTAAGGCCGAATTCGGCGCGCCGATGACCGTTGTGGCCACGGGCGGGCTTTCCAAATTGTTTATTGATGCTATACCCTCGCTGGATGAGGTAAATACCGATTTGACCCTGCGCGGGCTCGCGCTCATATTTGAGAGAAATAGAAAGTCGCTTTAAGCCAATGACCCAGAAAATTAAAAAAGACCTTCACCGTCCTCCTGAAGACGCGCTGTGGCTATTGCCGCTGGGCGGAAGCGGCGAGATCGGGATCAATCTGAACCTGTACGGCACTGCCGGCAAATGGTTGATGGTCGATTGCGGCATCATGTTCGGGGACGAGCTGACCCCCGGCATCGACATTATCACGCCCGACATCACCTTTATCACCGAGCGTCGCACGGATCTGCTTGGTATCGTTATCACCCACGCGCACGAAGATCATTTGGGCGCGATCCCCTATTTGTGGGAAAGCCTACGCTGCCCTGTTTATGCTGTTCCCTTTGCGGCGGCGCTTCTGCGCGGCAAGCTGACGCAGGCGGGCATGCAGGACATGGTCGACATTATCGAGATCCCCGTGGGCGGCTCGTTCGAGGTTGGCCCCTTTGCGGTGGAGATGGTTCATGTGACGCACTCGGTTCCCGAAAGCCATATGGTCTCGATCAACACGGTTCATGGCCGCGTGCTTCACACGGGTGACTGGAAGCTGGATAACGACCCCATCGTGGGGTTGGTAACCGATGAAAACCGGCTTAAGGAGCTGGGACGCGAAGGCATTATGGCGCTGGTGGGCGACTCCACGGGTGCAACGGTTCAGGCGGCGACGCCTTCCGAAATTGCGGTTCAAAAAGGCATGGGCGAGCTGTTCGGCCTTTATCAAAACCGCATTGCTGTAACGTGTTTCTCCAGCAATATCGCGCGGTTAAAAACTATTGCTAAGGCGGCACATCAGCATGGCCGCTATGTCTCATTGGTCGGACGCTCGCTGTGGCGCAATGCCGAGATCGCGTACAGCTTGGGCTATCTGCCCGAATATGATCAGTTCCTCAGCGAGCATGAAGCGATGCAAGCCCCTCGCGACAAGATTGTGATGGTATGCACCGGCTGTCAGGGCGAGAAGAGGGCGGCGCTGTCTCGCATCGCCGTTTTCGATCATCCCATCGTCAAGCTGGAGCGTGGCGATGTGGTGATCTTTTCCTCGCGTGATATTCCGGGGAATGAAAAATCCATTGGCCGTGTGCAGAATCTTCTCCTCAGCCATCGCGTGCAGATCGTGACGGCTGAACATATGACCGAGGGACGCCTTGTGCACGCCTCCGGCCATGCGGGGCAGCCGGATATCGCCAAGCTGTATGAATGGACGAAGCCGCAGATGGTTCTTCCCGTGCATGGCGAGCTTCGCCATCAGACAGAGCATGCGAGCCTCGTGCGTTCTTTGGGGATTGAGAACGTCATGATCCCGCAAAACGGCCAGATCATCCGCTTGGGGCCGGGCATTCATGAAGTGGTGGGCGAGGTTCAGGTCGGTCGTTGGGGCTTGGATGGCAAGAACCTGCGCCCCTTGGATCAAAAGGTCACGCAACACCGTCGCAAGATGAATTTCAACGGTGCCGCCGTCGTGACGCTGGCGCTGGATCGGCGCGGCATGGTGGCGAGCGATCCGCAAGTCACGTTGCTGGGCATTGATGAGGAACGCACAATTTTGGCGATGCGCGAGGAAATCGCGAACATGATTTTGGACGAGGTCGAGGTGATGCCGCGCTCCACGCTTTTAGACGATCATGCAATGCAGCAGGCCATCATGAAGATCGTCCGCCGCTCGCTTCACGAAAGCCAAGGTAAAAAACCCATCGTCGAGGTTCATTTGATCAGGGTGTAGCCATGGTCGATTACTGCGAAATGTCCAAGGGGCATCCGATCCACGAAGCCTATCATGACACGGAATATGGCTTCCCGTCGCGCGATGAGCGCGTGATCTTTGAGCGTTTGGCGCTGGAGATCATGCAGGCTGGCTTGTCGTGGGAAATCGTCCTGAAAAAACGAGCGGCGCTGAACAAGGCGTTCGACCGATTCGCCGTCGCCAAGGTTGCGGCTTATGGCTCAAAGGATATTGAGCGGCTTTTGGCCGATGGGGGCATCATCCGCAACCGCCGCAAGATCGCGGCAATTATTGAAAATGCGGGCCTTGTCCTTGAAATCCGTAAATCGCATGGGGGTTTTGCCAAATGGCTCGATTCCCATCACCCCCAGCCCAAAGAAGCGTGGGTCAAGCTCTTCAAAAAGACCTTCAAATTCACAGGGGGTGAAATCGTCGGCGAGTTCCTGATGAGCCTTGGGTATCTAGAGGGCGCACATAAGCCCGAATGCATGATTTATAGGCGGATTCAGGAGATAAAAGCGCGCGGGGAATGATGTTCCACTCCCTTGTCGCATGACCCTAGTTTTTCTCGCATTTGAGAGGTTGCGCGGCGGCGTAACCTCTGCTATTCCCCCTGTCGAGTTGACCCGCGCTTTATGAGAATCTGGAGTCCAACGTGCCTCATATCGATATGCCTAAGATCATTTCTGGTGAGCCCGCCATTCTGGCGCGTCGCTATGCGACCGCGCTGTTTGAATTGGCGCAGGAAAAGAACGTGTTGGCCCCCGTTGAGGCCGATTTACGCGCACTTCAGGAAGTGATCGACCAGACCCCCATGTTTCGTGTGATGGCGACCCATCCGCGCTTGCCAATGATCGAGCTGCAAAAGGCTGTTAAAAACCTGATCGTCGGTGCGAAGTTTCATGATCTGACGGCGGCGTTTTTGAACCAGATCACGCGCAATCGCCGTCTGGCCTATCTCAGCATTATTATCGAAGTTTTCAAGAATGAATTGGCCGTCATGCGTCATCAGCATGTCGCGGTGGTCACGGTCGCGCAGGCTTTGACAAAAGATCAACAAGACAAATTGGCCACTCAACTAGGCGCGATGATCGATGGATCCGTGCGTTTGGTTGTTGAAGAGGATGCCAGCCTTATCGGTGGCATGACGGTCAAGATGGGATCGCGTTTAATCGACGCGTCGGTACAGGGAAAATTGGCGCGTTTGGAGCGTCAGTTAAAATCGCAACAGGAGGCAGCGTAAATGGATATTCGCGCATCGGAAATTTCTTCGGTACTCAAGCAACAGATCGCGTCGCTCGGTTTAAACACCGAGATGGCCGAGGTTGGACAGGTTCTGTCCATCGGTGACGGTGTGGCCTTGATCTATGGGCTTAACAACGTTCGCGCCGGTGAAATGGTGGAGTTCCAGAACGGGGTTAAGGGCATGGCGCTCAACCTCGAAACGGATTGCGTCGGCGTCGTTATCTTTGGTGATGACCGTTCTATCCGCGAAGGCGATACCGTCAAACGCACCAACGCCATTGTGGAAGTGCCCGTCGGCGAAGGCCTGCTGGGTCGCGTTGTTGACGGCCTTGGCAATCCCATAGACGGCAAGGGTCCTCTCAAGAACGTCAAGATGACGCGTATGGAAGTCAAAGCCCCCGGCATTATTCCTCGCCAATCGGTGAGCGAACCTATGCAAACGGGTCTCAAAGC
>DNGD01000250.1 GCA_003486725.1 Rhodospirillaceae bacterium | reverse complement strand
GATAAGTTAAGATTGTGAGCGTTTGTCTAAGATGTGTTTTCTATAACACAGTCGTATGTGATCCGGCTGATTGATGTTCCCCTCCACTCTCTCTTCTCTATTAGGTCGCCCCCTAATTTATGGCTTGTAATTCGACGGAGAGAAATGAGGGAGGTTCTTATCGTATCGGAGGATTGTAATGCACAGAAACAGTGCATTACTCAGAGGTCGGGAATAAGCTCGCAATCAAGGCGCAGGCAGGTAAGGCATAATTGCTACGCGATTAATGAAACGCGAGCGTCCGGAAGGGGAAACTATGGTTTCTCGTCTGCACATTGAGGTGGGTGCGCCCTTGCTTGTTATGAACAAGGGTTGTCAGAGCCCCCACAACATCCTTGTCGAGTTTTGTTCCTGAATCACGGTGGATAATCGTCAGCGCTTTCCTGTACGACAGAGCCTGTCTATAGGGGCGGTTGTTGGTGAGCGCGTCAAAGATATCGACGGCAGTAATGATTCTTGCTCTGGGGTCGATTTCACTTCCCACGCATTTATTGGGATATCCTGTTCCATCGAGCAATTCATGATGTTGTCCGGCGATCAAGGCAATGCGGGGGGCGAAGGGATGCTGCAATTCCTTGAGAATGATGTCCTGACTATGTTGGGCGTGTGGTTCAATGATTTCGCGGTCAGCTGGTGAAAGCTTGCCATTTTTGAGAAAAATAGACGGATCCTTCACGTATCTTTTGCCGGTGTCGTGAAACATTCCTGCCAACAAAACCAGTGAACGTGACAGATCGGAAACGCCAAGCAGCGTCGCGATTTCAAATCCCAAAAGGGCAACTCTGTGTTCGTGCTGTTTGGTGCTTGTTGAGGCCTTGTCGCAGTGTTTTCGTTCGAAAGTTGAGAACTTGGAGGAGAGAAAAGACCTTTTAACGACACGGGAGTCGTTGCCTTCATGCTGCTGAAGGAGAAGTAGACGGGGCTCTGATTGTTCAGTCTTGGCCATAGGAACAATCCTTTTATAACCGTTCTAGTATCCGATTTTGCTATTACACACCTTAATAATATGTAAAAACGGTGGGCGATTCCATCGTCATATTAGTTTCATGCGATAAATTTGTATCGTATTTTCTGTTTGCAAAAACAGTAAGGTTAATTGTTGTCGTTTTTGTGGAAAAGTCATGGGGAACCGAATAGGCTGAGGTGAACATTCACCCCGCACGAGTGAGATTATAACGCAATGCAACATGAAACGACCCAGATGTCCTCCGGCCTGCCGTATCGCAACAGCGTTGGCCTGTGCATTTTCAACGCGGATGGACTTGTGCTTTGTGCCGAACGTCGTGACCGGCGCGGCGCGTGGCAGATGCCGCAAGGCGGTATTCAAAAGGGCGAAGATCCTGCTCTGGCTGTTCTCAGCGAGATGAAGGAAGAAGTGGGCACCGACAACGCTCGCATCATCGCCAAGCATCCGGATAAGCTGCGCTATGAGTTCCCGGATTATATGCAGTACAGAAACGGGGTCTTTCATGGAAAATATCGTGGGCAAGAGCAAAGCTGGTTCGCGCTCATTTACGATGGCTGCGATTCAGATATTTGTCTGACGAATGAGTTTGAATCCGAACTGCCGGAGTTTGTCGCTTGGCGCTGGGTCGAGCTGGCGGAAACACCTTCGTTGATTGTGGATTTCAAGCGGCCTGTTTACGACGCGTTGGTATCTGCCTTCGCGCCGCTTGCGCAGCGCATCGCGAGGCGTGAAGAGCTTCCGGTGTGGAGCGGTGATCCGGTCAGCGCATAACGCGCAGCTGCGCGCGCAGGCGTGCGGTGGTCTCATTATCAAAACCAAAGCCAAGACGCTCAGGGTGATAGCGCCGCAAAAACGCAGTGCGCGACGCGCTGATGGATTCTGGCGTGCGCGTGTCATAGCCTGCGTTGCCAAGCATCGTGATAATGTCGGCTTCTGTCGATGACTGTCGATCTTCTGGCGTTGGCATCGGCCAAAGACCGAACCCTTCCGTGGCCAATTCCTGCCAAGGGAACAACTCACCTGGGTCTTCTTTGCGCAGTGGGGCAATATCGCTATGTGCGAGAAGGGCTTCAGGAGGCAGAGCATGGCGCGCCATAATGTCATTCAGCAACGTCTTTAAACCCGCAATCTGCACGGCAGGGAAGGGCGTATAGCCAAACTCGTGCCCCTTGTTCACCAATTCAACGCCAATCGAAAGGCTGTTTAAGTCCGTCTCGCCCCGCCAAAAACTTTCCCCTGCGTGCCACGCGCGGCGGCTTTCATCGACCAGCTGATAAACGCTACCATCTTCGTCGATCATATAATGTGCGCTGACTTGCGCTGTGGGATCGCACATGCGCACCAGAGCGTCTTGCGCCGTTCTCATGCCCGTATAATGCAAAACAAGATAGGCAATGGCTGCGCCCGCCGCGCGGTCGTTAAAGTTGGGAGAGGGCGTCTGTTTCATTTGATCCCCCGCATTTTGCAAATCTCGCTATAGGCTGCATTGATCTTTTTCACGTGCTCGGTCGCCTCGCTCACGCGGCTGGCGGGCAGGCCCGCCGCCAGCAATTTGTCGGGATGATGCTTGCGTACCAGCGCGCGGTAGGTTCGTTTGATCACGTCCTCGCTGGCGGTGGTGGGCAGGCCCAAAACGTCATAAGCCGTGTCTTTTTTCGGGGCGGGCGTTGCGCTGGTCATATAAACGCCTGCGCGGGTGGCGATGCGTGTGAAGTCTTCTTCGGTAAACCCAAACAGGACGCAAACGCGACGCAGGAACAGGATCTCAGACCGCGCAAGGCGGCTGCTATCGGCGCGGGCAATCATAAACAGACCCAGCAGTATTTCTTCGAGCAAGCCGGGTTGTTCTGTAAAAACCTGTGCCAACCGCGCGGCATAGGGTTCATAGCCGTCGGCTGTCGAGCGGGCGTTGTTGAAGATGCGTCCCACTTCGTCCAGCTGGGATTCCGACGTACGGAAGGCCTGACGGAAGGCCAAAATCTCCTCACGCGTTACGGGGCCGTCAATTTTAGCCAACTTGGCGCCAAGGACGATCACGCCGATCGAAAAGATCGACCGTTGGTAGCTGTTGATCGAAAAGCCTTGGAAAAAGTCGTTATCGTCTTGTGAAGCATAGCGTTTTTTTGGGGGGGCTCTTTGGACATCATGAAGATGGCCCAAAATCAGACCGACCACGGCGCCCAGAGGGCCGGCCATGGCGAAGCCAAGTACACTACCGATAAATTTTCCTACGAATCGGGACATAAGCTCTTTATAGTCCGTTGTGCTTCCCATTTCTTCAAGAATAGTGGATAATTCAGGTATGAACCACATTAGTAAAAAGAAGCCCGAAAAGGATCGTTTGCCCACACTTTTGATGGAAAAAGGGGTGCGTCCGACGCGCCAGCGCCTTGTTCTGGCCTCTTACCTGTTCAATGGCTGCCATAAGCACGTGACGGCGGAACAGGTGATGGCGGCTGTCAAAAAAAGAAAACAGACCGGCGTTTCTCTGGCCACCGTCTATAACAGTCTGCACACATTCACCGAGGCCGGTTTGCTGCGTGAGATCCCCGTCGGCCAGACGTGCAGCTTTTTTGATACGAATACTTCCGGCCATCATCATTTTTTTGATGAGGTTTCGGGGCAGTTGTGCGATATCCCCGCTGATGCTTTGCGGGTTAGCGGCGTGTTGACGCCTCCCGCCGGTCGCAAGATCGGTAGCATGGACGTCACGGTTCGTCTGGTTAAAGCATCAAGCCGATCCTAAAAAATCGATAAAAAGGAAATGGAATAGTGATTACGACGCAATCGCAGAGATTTTATCCTGTCAGTTGGGATGAGTTACACCGCAATGGAAAAGCTTTGGCGTGGAGGCTCCTTGATAAGGGGCCGTGGAAAGGCCTTGTTGCCATTACGCGCGGCGGGTTGGTTCCTGCCGCTATCGTAGCGCGAGAGTTGGAAATCCGCGTGATCGAAACGGTGTCGGTTGTCGGCTACCATTACGATGACTCGAATCCGTTACAGGCCGAAGAAGTACAGGTCTTGAAAGCCGCCGCCAATGTTGGCGATGGGGATGGTTGGCTTGTCGTTGACGATCTGGTCGATACAGGCCG
>DNGD01000034.1 GCA_003486725.1 Rhodospirillaceae bacterium | reverse complement strand
ATTCCTGTTGATCGTCGATCCATTCATGGATCAGCGACACCGCCTTGCGCCGCGCCAGATCGCTGCCGACCGCGCGTAGATCGCGCAAAGGCTCAAAAGAAAAATAGTCGCGGCGCTCGCCTTCCGCGGCGGGCGTATCCATCTCGAAAAGGCTGGGTTGGCTGGCGATCAGGGTTTGCCCGCGCTTGGCATCCCCCGGCCAGAGATCAGGAATCGAGAGGCGAAGCCGCTCAGGCACAGGGCCTTGATCGAGCATCATGCGATAGATAGGACTGCCATAGGTGACAGACTGCACGCGGCGCTTGATTTGCTGAAGGATTTTTACGGGGCTGCTTTCCATGCGCCCAAGCCCTAACCCCGAAGAGCGGCCAGATTGGCGGCATAGCGCGACGGTCCCCCCGAAAAACCAGCGGTACCAGCCACCAGTACATCCGCGCCCGCAGCCGCAACGACCGCCGCATTTTGCGCCGTGACCCCGCCATCGACTTGAAGGTCGATGGTGCGGCCTGTGGCGTCGATCATCTGGCGCAGAGTTTTGATTTTCTCAAGCTGGGAGTCGATGAAAGACTGCCCGCCAAAGCCGGGATTCACCGACATGACCAGCACGAGATCAACATCGCCCAAAACGGATTCAATCGCCGCAATCGGCGTGGCGGGGTTGAGCGCAACGCCCACTTTTTTGCCGAAAGACTTGATGGTCTGAAGGGTGCGGTGCAAATGCGGCCCGCTTTCGGGATGAACGGTGATGATATCCGCGCCCGCCTTGGCGAAGCCTTCGATAAACAGATCGACCGGCGAGATCATCAGATGAACGTCAAAGATTTTTCCGCTGTGCGGACGCAGCGCCTTAACAATCGCGGGACCCATCGTGATGTTGGGCACAAAATGGCCATCCATCACATCAATGTGAATATAATCCGCGCCCGCTACGTCGATGGCGCGTACCTCCTCACCCAGACGGGCAANNCATACCAAGAGGTTAGCAAATATCGCCCCACAACGCAAGACGCGCGAAAGCTCAAAAAGAAAGGCTTTTTCTCCCGAATATCCCTGCGACCTGTCGACGGGATGGCAGCCCTTTTAAAGTACCTTCAGCACAAAAAACCAAAGGACCTTCTAAAATGTTTTGAGCTTCTCTCTTTACATCTTCTTTTGTAACGGTTTTCGAGAATGTTACCTTCTCACAGTCCGTTACAAAAGCACCGTAACGAGACAGTTGTGGAAGTATTTCTTGATGAAACGTGAGATTCGAGCTAACGCCATTGCAAGGCCTATTCACTTCGCTTTTTACCCGTGCGCGAAGAGCCGCGGGAGTTCCAGTACGTGCCATTCGCTCTAAACTATAGCATACACGCTCCAATATTTTTCCTGCATCGTGCGACCTTGCAACAAAATTGTAGGAATCGCGCAAATACCCTGTGTGGCCCTGCCAATTACGAATGATGCCATAATTTCTTGTTCTCCGCCTCACCTCCTCGTCGATTACTATGTACATAAAGTGCTGGATAAACTGTTTCTTACAATAATCTTCAATGTTAGAAGGCTGGGAAACCGGATAAGCGAGCTGAAACAACACACCATCGCGTCTTGTGGGCCACCGAATGTCCGTGGGTCTGAAGACTAAAGACATGTCGGCATTTTTTCCTTTGTTCATACTTGGACTCGCAAAAACATGCTCAAGATCCTCACGAGCGCGGTCAATCGAGAGAGCTATAACGAACGAACCTTCCCTGTATTTTGAAGACCAAAATCGCAGAATATCCTTGTTTGTTATGGATAGAATGTCGGCCTCTGCACCAACGTTGTTATATTGAAATGTTGGGTGGTTATAAATTGCATGAAGTGTTCGATCCATGAACATCCTCGCTGGATCTAAATTCTTTGCCCGCAGCAATTCATTTGCCGCTCTTTCAATCTCAGTTGCACGTTTCGATAAAAACTTCTTGGGAGAAGACAAAGCATCAAACAAACATTGAGAGGCTTTCTCGAAATCCATTTTGGGTGATTGCACCTGATACTTAACAGCACTAAAATTTGTACTCGCATCGAAAAGCCAACCATTCTTTTCCGCAATACTTGCAATTCTTGACGCGCAGATATGCTCGAGAAGATGGGCAACACCAGGCGTATGAATATTGTCGTCAAGAAACTCCCCGGCAGCCCCTGCTCCGTCAATCCACACGCTTAATACAGCAGAGGACTCCCCTTCGCTGCGAAGATGAGCAAGTTTTGAACCACTTGTGCCTGCATAATATTTCACAAATGTGGTCCGTTCCTTATCACTCATAACTTTGTCTCCTGAAAATAGTTGTGTGTAAAATCTTTTTCATTTTTATACTTAATATTATACTCGAACAAGATGGTATATACTTTTACTTCTTCATTAACCTTGCCGCGTAAAAGCCATCCAAACCGCCATGTTCCGGCCAGTGGCAGGGCAGGCAGCGCACATCACCCAGAGACGTGATCAGCTCGCTCGCGCCGCCGACTTCGCTGGCGGCAATGGGGTCGCGTTTGAACTCGGCGTGGTTCTTTAGAAAATTTTCAATCTGATGCTCGGCCTCTTCGGGCTGGAGCGAACACACGGCATAAACCATCGTGCCGCCGTCGGCCAAAATATCCAAAGCCACATGCTCCAGAAGTCTGGCCTGCAACATCGCCATACGCGCGACGTCTTCGGGTTTCTTCAGGCGTTGCACATCGGGATGGCGACGAATGGTGCCCGTCGCGCTGCACGGCGCATCGAGCAAAACATTGTGAACCTTATCACCCAGTTTCAGCGTCAGCGCATCGGCGCAAAATACCGCGGCTTCCAGCCCTGTGCGCTCCAGATTTTCGCGCAGGCGCACTAACCGTTTTTCCGAGCGATCAACCGCCGAAACGCGCGCGCCCCGCGCCGCGAGCTGCAAGGTTTTGCCACCCGGCGCGGCGCAAAGATCCATCACGCGGTGGCCGCCAATTTCTTTAAGAAGCTTCGCGGGCAGCGCCGCCGCGGCATCCTGCACCCACCATTCACCCTCGGTGAAGCCTTCCAATTCCTGTACGGGTATGCTGCCGTCAAGACGTAGACTTCCCGTCGGCAAAAGCTTGGCACCCAGTTTTTGCGCCCACTCTTGCGGGTGGGATTTAACCGAAATATCCGTGAGCGCCTCGCCCAAATGGGCGGTCGCAATATCACGCGCGACGGGCGTGCCGAAAGTCTGCCGCCAAGACAGCCACAACCAATCGGGGGTATTGAGCCGCGCGGCGTCTTGCGCCTTGACCATCGCCTCGCCCTCACGGGTCAAACGACGGAGCACGGCGTTGATCAGACCTTTGAACGGGCGCGTGGGGTTGCCTGCTGCTGCGAGCTCGACTGCCGTATCGACGGCGGCGTGGGAGGGCGTGCCCAAAAACAAAATCTGCGCGGCGCCAAGACGCAGAATATCCATCACGGGCGCTTTGACTTCCTGCGGTTTTTCAAGGCAGGCTTTGAGCGTCGCATCAATCTGCCCCAGACGACGGAGCGTGCACGCCACCAGCGCATGGACAAAGCCGCGATCGCGTTTCTCCAGCGCCGACAAAGCCTTGTGCGTCGCCATGGTTTCGTCCAGCGCCTGATTTTTCCGCAAAACGGCCTGCAAGATTTCAAGAGCGACAGCGCGGGAGGAGAAATCTTCTTTTTTCATTAGAAGTGTTAGGCCTTCCGGTCCACGACGAAGCGGGCGACGTCTTCCAGATTCTTAGCGCGTCCTTCGAACACCGCCAAATGCTGGATCGCCTGCTCGGAAAGCAATCTTGCCTGATGACGGGCGCGATCAAGTCCGAGGATGGTCACGAACGTGGCCTTGCCCGCCTTTTCATCGCGCTGCGTCGGCTTGCCGGTTTCCTCGGCAGTGCCTTCGGCGTCCAGAAGATCATCGATAATCTGGAACGCGAGCCCCAGATCATGCGCATAGGCGCGAAGCGCCGCCAGATGCTGCGTCGAGGCCTTTCCCAGAATGCCGCCCATTTCGGTGGAGCACGCAATCAGTTCGCCCGTTTTCATGCGCTGCAAGCGCGTGATCGCGCCGATATCAAGCTTTGTGGTTTCCGCGATCAAATCGAGCATCTGCCCGCCGATCATGCCGTTCGCACCTGAAGCGCGGGCCAGACAAGACACCAACGCGCAGCGCACATTCGGATCTTCATGCGTGCGGGAGTCGGCCAGAATCTCGAACGCGATGGTGAGCAGCGCATCGCCCGCCAAAATCGCCGTCGCTTCATCATACTTCACATGAACGGTGGGCTGGCCGCGGCGCAGCTCGGAATTATCCATGGCGGGCAGATCGTCATGCACCAGCGAATAACAATGCAGGCATTCAATCGCCGCCGCCGCGCGAAGCGCGCAATCTTCATCCACGCCGAAAATCTGCGCGGTGTTCAAAACCAGAAACGGGCGCAGACGCTTGCCACCGCCCAGAACGCTATAGCGCATCGCGTCGAACAATTTCTGTTCGGCGAAATCGGATTTGGGGAGGATGCGCTCCATCGTCTCCGTCACGGACGTAGCGGCATGAACCATCGCGGCGGAAAGGGAGGGACTGATTGAAGGCATAGAAACTCTCTTTTTGATAA
>DNGD01000111.1 GCA_003486725.1 Rhodospirillaceae bacterium | reverse complement strand
AGGCGCAATTGTGGAGTGAGACAAAACCCGATCATCCGATCATCGCGGCGGGATCGACGGGCTCGGTGCCCGCCGTCGCGCGGCTGATGAAGGCGATTGCAGGGTTGCCGCGCGGCGAGGTGATTTTGCCCGCGCTTGATTTGTCGCTGGATGAAGATGGATGGCAGGCCGTCAGTGAAACTCATGCGCAATTCACGATGAAATCGTGGCTGGAAACAGCCGCCGTGAAACGGGAGGCGGTTGGCGCGTGGGAAAATGTCTCGGTGCAAAACGCGCCGCGCGTGCGTCTGTTGCAAGAAACCATGTGTCCGGCGGAGGTGAGTGATCGTTGGCAGAAACTCACCGCGCAAGATATTCCGCCCGACGCTATTCGGGGGCTTGAGGCGCTCGCGCTCGATCATGGGCGCGAGGAGGCCGAGGTCATCGCGCTGCGTTTGCGCGGCGCGTTGGAGGAGGCGGGTAAAACGGCGGCGCTGGTGACGCCGGATCGTGCCCTCGCGGCGCGGGTGGCGGCGGCGTTGACGCGCTGGGGGATTGCGGTGAATGATTCTGCCGGTGCGCCGCTGGATGCGCTGCCTGTCGGGCGGTTCCTCGTTGAGGCGATCAAGGCGGCGGCAAAAAGCGCCGACCCGATTGATTATCTGACGTTGTTGAAGCATCCGCTCACTGCGGCGGGGATTGGTTCGGCGCAGGCGCAACATTGCACGCGAAGCGCCGAAGAAAAAGTCTGGCGTGGGGTGCGGCGCACCGACGGCCTTCACAGCGCCGCGATAGCGATGGAGGAGGGCGAAGCGCGTGCATGGCTGTTGCAGCTCGCAAAAACATTCAAACCAATCACGGAAGCTTGGTACGACAAGAAACCTCTCGCGCAGTGGATCGACGACACGGTTGCGCTGGTAGAAGGCTTGGCTACGACGGACAGCGAAGCGGGCGTGGCACGGCTGTGGCGCGGTGAAGATGGCGAGGCCGCCGCCGCATGGCTCAATGAATGGCGCGGGGCAGCGGAGGGGTTTTTGCCGCTGGACGGGGCGGATTATCTCGCGCTGTTTGAAGAGCTGATGCATCAGGTCGCGGTACGCCCCGCCTATGGCCAGCATCCGCGTTTGTCGATTCTGGGGCCGCTGGAAGCGCGGCTTTTGCACCATGATTTGATTATTCTGGGCGGGCTGAATGAGGGTACATGGCCGCCGGATGCGCCCGTCGATCCGTGGCTGTCGCGCCCGATGAAAAAGCAGTGGGGCTTGCCGCTGCCGGAGCGCCGCATAGGGCTTAGCGCGCATGATTTCGCCTGCCTTGCCAGCGCGCCGTGCGTGATGATGACGCGCAGCCGTCGCAGTGGCGGTTCGCCCGCCGTGCCTTCGCGGTTTTGGGTGCAGTTGGAAACGGTGTTACAGGCGGCGGGAATGGGGTTGGATTCCCTTGTCCCCTCGCAGCCTTGGCGCGATTGGGCGCGCGCGATGGATACGCCGGACGGTGCACCCGCGCCGTGCTTGCCGCCTGCGCCGTGTCCACCGCTTGCCGCGCGGCCTACAAGATTATCGGTAACCGAAATCGGCACATGGCTCAGCAATCCTTACGCGATTTATGCCAAGCATGTGTTGAAGCTGAAGAAGCTGGAGCCCATCGATGCGCCGCCGTCGATGGCGGATTTCGGCACCATCGTTCACGCCGCGCTAGAGGCGTATGTGAAGGAGGCGGATCTCGGCGTCGAGGTTTTGCTGGCGCACGGACGCGCGGCGTTTGCGCCGTTTGCGGACAGGCCGCAGGTGATGGCGTTCTGGTGGCCGCGCTTTGAGCGTATGGCCGCGTGGTTTGTCGCGCATGAGGAAGAGCGCCGCGCAAAAGGCATCACGCCGCTGGCGGTCGAGGCGAAAGGGCTTTTGTCGTTTGGAAGTTTGAGCCTGTCGGGACGTGTGGATCGCATGGATCTCGGCGCAGACGGCGCGGTCGAGATCATCGACTACAAAACGGGCGCTGTACCCAAGCTCACGCAGGTTATGGCGGGCTATGAACCCCAGCTTGCGCTCCTTGCGTTGATGGCGCAGGCAGGCGCGTTTGAAGGCATCGAACCGCAGGAGGTTGCCAAACTGTCCTATTGGGCATTGATGGAAAAGAAGGAAGAAAAACGCGAGATGAACTTCGCGAATGATATCGACGCGCAGTGCGAGAAGGCACGGGAAGGGTTAGAGGCTCTGATTGCCGTCTTTGCTGATCCGGCCACGCCCTATACCGCCGTGCCCAAGCCACAGGTTCAGCCGCGCTTTAATGATTACGCGCATCTTTCGCGCCTCGCCGAATGGGGCGGCGCGCAGGAAGGGGGCGAAGAATGATCAGGGATCAGAGTTCAGAGTTCAGGGTTCAGGAAGAAGACAAAAAGGTTTTGGATGTCAGTGCGGCGCAGCGGCGGGCCGCTGATCCCGGGTCGTCCGTTTGGGTAGGCGCGTCGGCGGGATCGGGCAAGACGAAAGTGCTGGCGGATCGCGTCACGCGGCTTTTGTTGGATGGCGTGCGGCCTGAAAAGATTTTGTGCCTCACCTTCACGCGTGCGGCGGCGGCGGAAATGTCGATCCGTTTGACGCAGCGCCTCTCGCGCTGGGCGATTTGCGCGGATAGCGAACTGGATAAGGATTTGGACGATTTGCTGGGCAAGCCTCCCGAATCGTCGATGCGTGATCGCGCGCGGCGGCTTTTGGCCAGCGTTCTTTCTTGTCCCGGCGGGATGCGGCTTATGACCATTCACGCCTTTGCACAGGAAGTGCTGCGCCGTTTTCCGATTGAAGCCGGTCTTTCGCCCACCTTTGCAGTGATGGAGGAAGTCGAGGCGCAGGCGCTGTGGCACGACGCGCAAAGCGATCTGCTGCAGGAGCTGGCTCAACACAAAGACGATCCGGCGGCTCTGGCGTTTGCGCGGCTGGTGCGCACGATGGGCGAGGGCACCATCGGCGATATTGTACAGGAAGTGCGCGGGCAGATGCCACGTCTGCGCTTGGCGATGGAACAAGCGAGCGGTCTTGCGACGTTGTTAGGTCGCGTTCGCACCTGTTTGGAATTGGAGCCGGACGATACGGCTGCACTATTTTGCCGCGCCGCCGTGCGGGAAGGCGCGTTTGATCGCGCGGGATTGTTGCACGCCGCGCGTGTGATTGCTGAAAAGGGTACGAAAAGCTTCAAAGAGCCTGCGCAAGCGATTTTGAACTGGCTGGAGAAAGACGAAGACACCCGCGCCGAGAGCATTGATGATTATGCTGGTGCCTTTCTGACCGATAAAGGGAAAATCAGAAAAGATTTTGCCAACAAGCCGCTTCTTGAAAAAGAACCGGTGATTGGCGAGACGATGGAAGCTGAAGCGCATCGCATCCTGCGCCTGATGGAGCGTCGCGCTTCTTGCGAGGTGGCCGATGAAACCGCCGCCACGCTGACGCTCGGCCTTCGTATGGTGCAATCTTATGAAACGGCCAAGACGCGCCGCGCCGCGCTGGATTTTGATGATTTAATTGAAAAAGCGAATGCGGTTCTGGCGCGTTCGGACAGCGCCGCGTGGGTGCTGTATAAACTGGATGGCGGCATCGATCATATGCTGGTGGATGAGGCGCAGGATACCAACCCCGCGCAATGGCAAATTGTCAAAACGCTGGCGACCGAGTTTTTCCAAGGCCAAAGCGCACGGGACGATGTGGAACGCTCGCTCTTCGTGGTGGGGGATGAAAAGCAATCGATCTATAGTTTTTTGAAAGCCGACCCACGCGTGTTCGACGAGATGCGCGGCTATTTCGAAGAACTAATCCATGCGGCGGAGAAACCGTTCCATCGTGCGGCGCTGACGGTCTCGTTCCGCTCGGCCCCCGCCGTGCTGCGTGCGGTGGATGCGGTCTTTGCGGCGGATGCCGTACGGCGCGGCGTGTCACAGGAGCCCGTGGCGCATCAGGCGTTTCGCGGCGAGGGCGCGGGGCGCGTCGAAGTCTGGCCGCTTTTTATCCCGCCGGAGGAGGAGCGCAAATCCAAGCGGCAATCTACGCCTATCGATTGGACGCTCCCGCTTGGGTATGAAACCGCGCACAATCCCTCGGCTGCTTTGGCGGCGGCGATCGCGGGGCAGGTCAAGCGGTGGGTCGCGGCGGGCGAAACGATTTATGACCGCACGTTGAAGGTCGAGCGCCCCATGACCTATGGCGATATCATGGTGCTGGTCGGCAAGCGCGGCGCGTTTGTGCCGCAGCTCGTCAGTGCGCTCAAGAAGATCGATGTGGCGGTATCGGGTGTGGATCGCATGCATCTGACGCAACAGCTGGCCGTGATGGACTTAATCGCGCTGTTGCAATTCACGCTGTTGCCGCAGGATGATTTGACGTTGGCGACAGTTTTGCGCAGCCCCCTCATCGGGATGAGCGAAGAGGAGTTGATGCGGCTTGCCATCGGGCGCGGCAAGAAAAGCCTGTGGGAGCGGGTGAGGGAGGCGGCGAGCTTTGCCGCTGTCCACGCCTACCTTCGCGATGTGATGATGCGCGCCGAGGCGATGACACCGCTCGCACTGTTGATGAGCGTGCTCAGCGCGCCGTGTCCTGCCGATGCCATCAGTGGGCGGCGGGCGATGGCGGCGCGGCTTGGGGCGGATGCCGAAGATCCCATGGATGAATTGCTCAATGTTGCCGAAGCGTTTAGCGCACGGCATGCGCCCTCTCTTCAGGCGTTCTTGCATTGGCTGATGGAAAGCGAGGCGGAAATCAAGCGCGAGATGGAAGCCGCAGGCGGGCGCGTGCGCATCACCACCGTGCATGGCTCCAAGGGGCTTGAGGCGGCGGTCGTGATTTTGCCCGACACGGCGGATGTGCCCAGCCGCAAGCGTTTGCCGAAAATCATTTGGGATGATGAGGCTCTCGTGCCGTTTTACGTGCCGCGTGAACCGGCGAATGCTCGGCTGCGCGCGATCCGCGATCGCGTTTATGACCGGCAGATGGAAGAGCATCGCCGCTTGCTCTATGTGGCGCTGACCCGCGCGGCGGATCGGCTTTATGTCGGCGGCTTTGCCAAAGACGCGCTGAAGGAAGACTCCCCCTCTTGGTACAACATCGTCTCGCGTTCTTTGTTGCCGTTGCATCAGGCGGATGTGGTGGTTGATGGCGGGGCCGTGATGGTGCCGGAAATTGTGCTGGCGGATTATGGAGTTCAGAGTTCAGAGCGCAGAGTTCAGGGAAGCATTCAGGATTCGGCATTCAGCATTCAGGAAAAAGAAATGGAGTTGCCTCTCTGGCTGTTCACGCCGCCAGCGGCGGAGCCATTGCCGCCGAGACCGCTTGTGCCGTCACGCCCCAGTGCGATGGAGGAGGAGCCGCCGACCCTTTCGCCGCAAGACGGGCGTTTTGCGCGGGGGCGCATTATTCACCGTTTGCTGCAAAGCATGCCGGACGTGGACGGGGCGCAGCGCGAAGCGGTGGCACAAAAATATCTGGCCAACCCGCAACATGGGCTGGCCAAAGATGTGCAGGCAGAGATTGCGGCAGAGGTCTTGCGGCTGATCGATGATCCCGCCTTCGCGCCGCTGTTTGGAGCGGGCAGCCGCGCCGAGGTTCCGATCATTGGTCTCAGTGGAGATCGCCTGATCGCGGGGCAGGTGGATCGCCTCGCGCTGGTGGGGGGCGAGGTTTGGATCGTGGATTATAAAACCAACCGCCCGCCGCCCAGCGACGCCGCGAACATTCCGCGCGCCTATCGCGCCCAGATGGACGCCTACCGCACGGTCTTGGCGGCCATTTATCCTGCGCACCCTATTCGGTGTTTCCTGCTTTGGACCCATGCAGCAAGGCTGATGGAGCTTTGAACCCGTTCATAATCTCTATTCCGGCTTTGGCTTTTTGCCCGTTTTCTGCGATCCGCTGCGCACGTACTTGAACGTACGCTTGCGCTGCGGTTCTCGAAAACGAACAAAAATCCTGTGCCGGAACGAGATTCTAAACAGGTTCTGTCTCCTAAGTCCTTTAATAAAAGGCGGTTAGAGGCGGGCTGCCTAAAAAATAGGCAATAATGGATAAAAACAACAGGTTAACGAAGAAAAAGCTTGACTTTTGGAAAAAGCTGTGATACGGTGCATGTATAATCCGCTTTCGCCCAATCGGGCTTTGGCGCCACAAGTCAAGCAGACAGGGTTTACCGCATCCGCCTACGCTGCGAAGCAGCTACGGCGCGACAGGGGTAAGCCCCTTTTTTATGGGCAGTCGACTCGTAAGTGAGAGTCTCACCATAGGGTGAGAGGGGGGAGATTGCGCCTCCTATCCCCTTATTGTGGCCATTATTCATCATTTGTTTCGTGGTTTCTTGTTTCAAGCCTTTCCCTCGGGCTTGAAGTTGGGTTACGCTGTGCTTATGTAATGATGGTTAGTGTTTATCGAAAGGAGAAGTCCCATGGGCGAGAATTGCAAACAGATTTCCGATGCGTCTTTTGATGCCGAAGTCACGAACGTTTCGGGGCTTGTCCTCTTGGACTTCTGGGCGGAGTGGTGCGGCCCCTGCCG
>DNGD01000196.1 GCA_003486725.1 Rhodospirillaceae bacterium | reverse complement strand
GCGCAGCGCATCAACAGCATCATCTATCGCCCGATCGAGATTTATACCGCGCTGGCGTTGTTCTTCCTCGCGGTGTGCTTGCCCGTCAACCTTCTCGCGGCGTGGCTGAAAAAGCGCTACACGCGCGATTATTCGGAGCGGTAACACTATGCTGACCGCACACAATCTTTCCTTCGCCTATGATGACGGCAAAACGGTTTTCGATGGCGTCGATCTGGATATCGCACCCGGCGGCATCACGGTTTTGATCGGCCCCAGCGGCACGGGCAAGACCACACTCCTGCGCTGCCTCGCCCTTCTTGATCCCCCACGCGGCGGCGAGATTATGGTGGACGAACAACGCTTCACCTTCCCCATCCCCGCCGGTGGTCACGCGCCTGCGCCATGGCCGCAACTGACAGCCGTGTTCCAACAACTCTTCCTGTGGCCGCATTTGACACTGCGCGAGAACATCCTGCTTCCCGTGCGTCTCAGCGGGCAGACGAACGGTCATGAGGAACTGGACAAGCTGATCGACGCCTTTGACATGGGCGCGTTTATCGAACGCTACCCGAACGAGGCCTCACTGGGGCAGCGCCAACGCATCGCCCTTGCCCGCGCCCTGATGCTTAAGCCACGCTATCTGTTGCTGGATGAAATCACCTCCGCGCTGGACGTCGAGCAGATCGCCAAGATCCTTGGCTATCTCAAAACCCTGCGCGGACAGAATATCGGCATCTTCCTGATCACCCACTTGCTGGGGTTCGCGCGGCATGCGGCGGATCAGGTTCTGTTTATGGCCGATGGAACGATTGCCGAGCGCGGCGGCCCCGATATCCTCAAGAATCCCCAGACCGAGAGGCTTTTCCAATTCCTGTCGGTTATCGAAGCGGCAAGCTAAAAACCAAGCCTTTACAACATATTAGCCAATATTCGCGAAAAACGCGTGTAAATCCTTGCTTTCAGGGTCATCTTTCCCTAGAAAAGGCTCTCGCTTCGGGTGGCGAAATGCGCGCCCCATAGCCTGAAGCGCGCAGATGTGCCCAAAGCACGCCCCTTTTATACGCATCGGAAAGAAGACTCGAGCAATGAAAAAAGACATTCACCCCGAATATCACGACATCACGGTTGTTATGACCGATGGCACAGAATTCAAAGTACGTAGCACGTACGGCAAAGTAGGCGATCGCTTGCAGCTCGACATCGACAGCAAATCGCACCCCGCATGGACCGGCCAGCATCGTCTGGTTGATCGCGGCGGCCAGCTCGCCAAGTTCAACAAGCGTTTCGCTGGTTTGGGCACCAAGGTTGAAGACGGCTCGGCACCTGCCGTTGCGGCCCCTGCGGCTCCAGTTGCCAAGGAAGATAAGATCAAGTTGACGACCAAGGCCGCTCCGGCTGCCAAGGCGAAGGCAAAGGCAAAAGAACTTCTTTTCTGAAACACAAAAACCCGCTGATCCGTTCAGCGGGTTTTTTGTTGCGCGATGGCGGCATAGGGCTTTCCCCAATTGACACCCCAACCCACCTGCGCCACGATGGGCGCATGGTTTTTCCGCAATTCCTTACAAAGGACGTCTTTCCATGCGCAACCTAATTCTGACTCTTCTGTTGCTGCTTCTCCCCGTTTCGGTTTCCGCCCAAGACAAGGCGATGGAGCGCATCGTCAAGAACGGCGAGATCAATTGCGGCGTTTATGCCCTCGGCTCCATTTTCTCATACGACACCTCCGGCAAACCCAAGGGCTTTACGGTTGACTTGATGAACGAGATTTCGATGCGTACGGGGTTGAAGGTGAAATACACCGAGATTTCCAGCTTCGCGACGCTCGGCCTTGATATGAACTCAGCCAAGTTCGATATGATCTGCGCGCCCGTTTTGTTCTTCCCGCCAACCTCGATGAAGTTCCTGCCAAGCCTTTATCTGGGCAAGGACGAAATCAACATCTATGCCGATGCCTCGCTTGACATCACGAAGATCAAAACGGTCGAAGATTTGAACGATCCTAAACATATCTTTGTTGGCATGGATGGCGAGCTGGGCGGCCTGTACGCGCCCAAGATGTTCCCCAAGGCAAAGCTTTCCATGCTGCCGCTGGGCACGCCGCCAGCCCAGATGTTTATGGATCTGCAAACCAAGAAGGCGCATTTCATGATGCTGACGCGCCTTGCCGCCAACGCGTTCCTGCGAGAAAATCCAGGCAAATTGAAAATGGTTTTGGAAACCGCCATCGTCAAACCGTCGGTGCGCCTCTTCTATCCGGTGGATAGCAACGCTCTCAAAGCCAACATGGATGCCATCCTTGAAGAGATGCAGCATGACGGCACGCTCGACAAGCTGCTCAAGAAACATGATCTGGTGTTTTAAAGCCTCTCACTGACGACGATAAAAAACGGCGCTCCAAAAGAGCGCCGTTTTTTTATTGGCAGCCCAGCAAGACGGTTTTTAATTACAAGGATCGGTGGGGGGATCAATGATCTGGATGCCTTGGATCATGCCAAAGTTTGGCACTTCACCCGCGGCAAGCTTATCGCGCACCATCGCATCAAGGCGCATGATGCGCGAGTAGAGCAAATGGGTACGATCCAACAAGCTACGAAGACCCGAAGGCAGCTCTTCCAATTCCGAACCGACAGGATTTTCGCATTCCTCACCGCCCGCCAACGCATATTGCGGGGTCGAAAACTGATCTGGCGAAATCTCACCCGAGAGCAAAGCCTTCATCGCCAAAAGCCACGTCATCACCTGAATAAGGCGCGCGGAAACGCGCGTGTGGTGATACCCGACGTGCAGGCAGTGGGGCAGGTTCTGGCCGCCTCGCGCGGACTGCTCCTGAAACGCGATGTAGTTACGCGCCTCCATCGTCAGGGCGACGCCTTCATCAAAGGTGCGGTCGAGTAAAGTGGCGGTCTTGGCCATGGTCTGTCTCCTAAATCTGTCAGGGGGCGCATACCCCTTTGACAAACCCATACAACACAGAGTCTTAAAAAGACGTGTAGCTTTGTTTAACAAGCACTTAAGATTGTTGCCAAG
>DNGD01000057.1 GCA_003486725.1 Rhodospirillaceae bacterium | reverse complement strand
ACGGTCCTCGTCGTCGACAAGGATGTACATCCGCCCTGCCCGCGCCTCGTCGATAATTTCGGTGATGGGGGAAAGGGACATTAAGCACGCCCTCTTTGATCGAGCATCCGCCCGACATAACGTGCGATAAGATCGATTTCGAAGTTCAGCGTGTCGACGACCTTCTTCTCGCCCAGCGTCGTCGCCGTTTGCGTGTGCGGAATGATATTCACACCAAAAATATTGCCGTCGACCTCATTGACCGTCAGAGAAATGCCGTCGAGCGTGATGGAGCCTTTCGGTGCCAGAAAAGAAAGAAATTCTGCGGGGATTTCAAATTGGAACCGCAGACTATCGCCTTCCGGCGTGAGCGAGACTACGCGGGCGATCCCGTCCACATGGCCGGACACCATATGTCCGCCAAGCTCGTCACCCATACGCAAGGCACGTTCCAGATTGATTTTTGTGCCAACCTGCCAAGCGCCCAGCGTGGTTTTGGACAAAGTCTCGCCGGAGGCTTGCACCGTAAAATCCTCGTCCGTGAAACGGATGACCGTCAGACACACGCCGCTGCACGCGACCGAAGCGCCCAGAGAAAGCGATCCCAAAAGTGCAGGCGACGCCGCGATGGTGATGACCCAATCGCCAGCCTTTTCGATCACGGCAATCGTGCCGATGTCCTGAATGATGCCCGTGAACATAAGATTGGGTCTAACCCGCGCTTGCTTCGTGTTTCAGCAGATCGACGAACTCGTTAAAGTCTGCGGGTGTGCGGAAATCGCGATAAACGGAGGCATAACGAACATACGCGACGTGATCCAGACGTCGCAGCGTCTCCATCACCATCTCGCCGATTTGTTTCGTCGTGATCTCGCCATCGCCCATCGTTTCCATCTGGCGCACGAGGCCGTTGATGACCTGCTCCAGCTTTTCCTCATCCACGGGGCGCTTGCGGAGCGCAATGCGCATCGAGCGCGCCAGCTTGTCGCGATCGAACGGCTTTTTCGTGCCGTCGTTTTTCATCACGAACAACTCGCGCAGTTGCACGCGCTCAAACGTCGTGAAGCGCGCATCGCAATTCGGGCAGGAACGACGGCGACGGATCGCGGCGTTATCCTCGCTTGGGCGACTGTCTTTTACTTGAGTATCATCATATCCACAAAACGGGCAGCGCATGGGTTACCTCTCTGGATAAATGGGAAAACGTTGGCAGAGTTCAATCACTCGCTTTTGAACAGACTTTTCCGTCGCGCTGTTATCGCCCTCAACGCCAACCTTGGCGAGGCCATCCAGAACTTCGGCAATCAAATCACCCACCATCACAAACTCGGCGCGACCAAAGCCACGCGTCGTGGCGGCGGGGCTTCCCAGCCGCACACCCGATGTCACCGCCGGTGGCAACGGATCGAACGGAATGCCGTTTTTGTTGCAGGTGATGTTGGCGCGCTCAAGGCTCTTGTCGCTCGTCTTACCCGTCAGGTTCTTGGGCCGCAGATCGACAAGGATCAGATGGCTGTCCGTCCCGCCCGACACGATATTAAAGCCGTGCTTCACCAGCGTCGCCGCCAGCGTTTGCGCGTTTTCGATCACGGCCTTGGCGTAGTCCTTGAACGACGGCTGCAACGCCTCACCCAGCATCACGGCCTTGGCCGCAATCACATGCATCAAGGGCCCGCCTTGCAGACCGGGAAACACGGCAGAATTGATCTTCTTCGCCAGATCCGGATCGTTGGTGAGGATCATGCCGCCGCGTGGCCCGCGCAAGGTTTTATGCGTCGTCGTCGTCGTGATATGCGCATGCGGCACCGGTGTAGGGAACACGCCGCCCGCCACAAGACCCGCAAAATGCGCCATATCGACCATAAAATACGCGCCGACTTCATCCGCAATCTTGCGGAAACGCGCGAAGTCGATGATGCGCGGATAGGCCGAACCGCCCGTGATGATGAGTTTCGGCTTATGCTCGCGCGCAAGCCTTTCCATCTCGTCCATATCGATAAGGCCGTCTTCGGCGCGAACGCCATAAGGGATCGCCTTGAACCATTTGCCGGACATGCTGACCGAAGCGCCGTGGGTCAAATGCCCACCCGCTGCCATCGAAAGACCCATAAACGTATCGCCCGGTTGAAGCAGCGCGAGAAACACGGCTTCGTTCGCCTGCGCGCCCGAATGGGGCTGCACATTGGCAAAAGCGCAACCAAACAATTTGCACGCACGTTCAATCGCGAGATTCTCGGCGATGTCCACTTTTTCGCAGCCGCCATAATAGCGTTTGCCGGGATAACCTTCGGCGTATTTGTTGGTCAGGATGGAGCCTTGCGCCTCCAGCACGGCGCGGGAGACGATGTTTTCGGACGCGATCAGCTCGATATTATTCTGCTGCCGCGCCAGCTCTTCTTTGACCGAAACATATAATTCAGGATCACGCTGCTCAAGGCTATCAAGAAAGAAACCGTTCATTTCCATGCACCTTTCAATTGAATTAAAGCCCACCCAAATCCTTTAAAATCTGGCACCGCTCGGCATAGCGGCCCCCCAGCGCCTCTGTCCCCAAGAAGGTGCGCAGGCAATCAAACGCCAGCCCTTCACCCACCAATTCTGCGCCAAGGCACAGAACATTCGCGTCATTGTGCTCACGCGCCATGCGCGCCATAAAGCCGTTGGTGCAGAGCGCCGCGCGGATATGCGCAAAGCGGTTGGCCGTCATCGCCATCGCCTGCCCCGTGCCGCAGATCAAAACGCCGCGCGAATCCTTGTCCTCACGCATCGCACCGACCAACTGCACGGCATAATCGGAGGCATTGACGCGCAACAGGGTGTCTTGCGGCCCCAAATCGTGAACATCATAGCCCTGATCCTTTAGCCAAGCGGCCAGAATAAGCTTTAACGAGATGCCTCTGTGATCCGAGGCCAGATATATGGTTTTATTTGTCATAAACGAACCTTAATAAGGCTTCCGGCAAAAGCCAAGACTTATTCTGCTGGCTTTTCGGTCGCCGGAACGGTCGTTTTCGGCGTATTTCGCTGTGAAAACACGCAGCCGCAATAGTTTTGACGGTAAAAACCTTCTTCCTTGGCCAGCGCCGCGCCGCGATCCGCACCGCCTTTTTGCCGCCAATTATAGTCCCAAAAGCGCACAGCGTCATAGCGCGAGGCCGCGCCAAAGCCCGCCCCGTGCACCTGCTCCTGATTTTTGTGCCGCGAGATCGACAGGCTGGTCGCAATAAAAGGAAAGCCGTTCTCATGAGCGTAAAGCGCCGTCCGCTCCAGCCGCAGGGCAAAGCAAACCTCGCACCGCTTGCCGCGTTCGGGCTCGCCTTCAAGCCCCCTTACCCGCGCGCGCCAATTGTCCACATCGTAATCGGCATCGACCATGGGCACGCCCAGCTTCTGTGCAAAGCGCACGACCTCGGCCTTGCGGGTTTCATATTCTTCAAGCGGGTGGATATTCGGGTTGTAAAAGAAGACGGTCACATCGATGCCCGACGCCTTCATCCCCTCAAGGATCGCGCAAGAACACGGCGCACAGCAGACATGCAGAAGAACCTTCGTTGGCGAAGGTACATTCTGGGGAAGCTCATAAAGGATTGGTTGGCTAGTATGCATTACAGCTTTTGTATACCACGTTGGCACAACAGCAAACAACGCACAAAGGGATCACCTGCGGCAAGCTGGCACAAAACCCGCTGGTTGGGTTTTGTCTGGCAGAAACGGAATGCGCTGTTGCGGTGAAGCGAAGCTGTTGCCAAAATAAAAACAGTGGGCAGAAATTGTGGCCCCCTGTTTTTCTTTTGATAAGGTCGCTTGAGCTGGCACCTGTTCTTTGCGTCCCCGCGCGGTCAATGCTCCCTTGACGTGATGATACAAATCCCCCACAGGTTGCGAGAGAACGGACATAACCAGCCCCATGGCCAGCACTGATTTCCAATGTGTGTTTCTGGCTATGATCCGGATGGCCTCATTTTCATGAGCCTTGATTTCCGCTGCTTTTTCACTTTGGCACTCAATCTTGATTTGCGCAGTGAACCTTTCCCAAACCTCTTTATTGTTCATCACCGCCAGAGCTTCTTTTGCAGAAATTTCTTTGTCCCTAATCGATTGGCATAGTTTGTGTTGCACACGGAAAATGTAATCGTCTTTCTGTACCGCATAAATATGATAGCATTTTCTCTCAGCCTGCAAAACAACTGCATTAAAGCGAGCGCGCTCCGCGCGTGGCTGATTATGACGTTTCATATTAATCCTCTTTGTTCAATTTATTCTGAATAAATTAGTGCTTCTGATTCTTCGGTATCTTCGTGTTGTTCTGTCGGATCACGTCACACTTCGGCCGCTTGGGCAAGGAGGCCACAACTTCCTTAAGAATCTCTCCGATTCTGTTATCTAACGCATCCATGCGCTCTGGGCTGTTGAATTCCTGATGCACTTTCCACAATTGCCTTCCAATCGAACCCAAATCCTTTGGTGGCGTGTTCGGGGCTCGCCTATCTATCGCGGCAACCAGTCGGAGTGTTTCTTCATCATCAACGCGCAGCTTGAGATGGTTTCTTGACATGGGGTTTCCCATCGTTTCCGTTAATTGCGATGCCGCATTATAAGTCATTTTTTGATCCTTTGGAAAAGGTTTCGTCGCAATGAAATAATCTCTCTTGCAGTATTATAAGCAAAGGGTCGAGAGAATGCAAGATAATTTAATGTTTTCAGAGTGTTAGCGTGAACATTTCGTTAACGACACGGCCTGACATTAATCTTCTGTTATCCAAAAGCGGTAAAGCGCAAGGATTCCAACTTACAATACTTAAGGAATCCATGCGGATTGAACCGGGGGCCGATACTAATGCTCCCTACTGCCCCTCCAGCACTTTCAGACGGTGAGAAAGCTCTTCAACTCTTTCGACGAGGCCTTTGATCCGGTTCATGTTTCGCATGTCCTCGATCATCTTTGCTCGAGGCTTAGCGGGCTGGCCGCCGACGAGACTTTTCGGCGCGATGTTACCGGCCACGCCGCTCATCCCCATCACCACGCAGTCATCACCGATCTTCACGTGATCCGCGACGCCGACCGCGCCGCCCAGCACCACGCGGTTGCCGACAATCGAGCTGCCCGCAATGCCAACGCGGCCGCACAGCATGCAATTCTCGCCAACTTCGACATTGTGGCCGATCTGAACCTGATTATCGATCTTGGTGCCGTTGCCGATACGGGTGGAGACAATCGTGCCGCGATCGATCGAGCTGTTCGCGCCGATTTCCACGTCGTCGCCGATCATCACC